>JAYRLF010000286.1:0-5801 GCA_041905385.1 Allosphingosinicella sp. | reverse complement strand
GGCCGGGTGGGGGAGCGGGCCGGCTCGGTGCCATATCCAACGAAAAGTCACAGGATTGATCGCCGCGCCCGCATTCGCCATGGCGCGGGGA
The DNA here is from genome assembly GCA_041905385.1 of Allosphingosinicella sp. Classification (GTDB taxonomy): domain Bacteria; phylum Pseudomonadota; class Alphaproteobacteria; order Sphingomonadales; family Sphingomonadaceae; genus Allosphingosinicella. Next base: position 5,710 of record JAYRLF010000286.1, on the reverse strand, counting down.
TGACCAAGACCGTCCTGATCACCGGCGCGACCGCCGGCATCGGCCGCGCCGCGGCGCTTCGCTTCGCAGGCGCCGGCTGGAACGTCGTCGGCACCGGCCGCCGCCGCGACCGGCTCGACGCGCTCGCCGCCGAGCTCGGCGCCCGCTTCCACGGCGCCGCCTTCGACGTCCGCGATCAGGCGGCGATGGAGGCCGCGATCGACGCGCTGCCGGCGCCGTTCGACGCGGTCGACGTGCTGGTCAACAATGCCGGCCTCGCGCTCGGCACCGGCCCGGCGCAGGAGAGCCGGCTCGACCAGTGGCAGGTGATGGTCGAGACCAACATCACCGCCCTGCTCGCCGTCACCCGCAAGCTGCTGCCCGGCCTGATCGCCCGCAAGGGCGCCATCCTCAACCTCTCCTCGACCGCCGCGACCTATCCCTATCGCGGCGGCAACGTCTATGGCGGCACCAAGGCGTTCGTCACCCAATTCTCGTTGGGGCTGCGCGCCGATCTGCACGGCACCGGCGTGCGCGTCACCTCGATCGAGCCCGGCATGGTCGAGACCGAGTTCACCACCATCCGCACCGGCGACCAGGCGACCTCGGACGCCTTCTACAAGGGCACCAGCCCGATGACCGGCGAGGACATTGCCGACATCCTCTATTGGGTCGCGACCCAGCCGCCGCACCTCAACGTCAACCGGATCGAGCTGATGCCGGTCAGCCAGAGCTTCGCCGGCTTCCAGGTGCACCGGGAAAAATAAGGCGGATGCCCGAGCGCGCCTGATTTCGATTTTATTCTCGCAGAGACGCGGAGATCGCAGAGAGGTCGCGCCAGGTGAGGCCGTCGGCGCGAGCCGGCCATAAAGGCCTTCGGCCATGGTTGGCGTGACCAGGCCGATGACGGGCACTGACTCTCTGCGATCTTTGCGTCTCTGCGAGAAACCTAATGAACAGACTCGCCCTCCCGGGCGCCGCCGAGCTCCTTGACCACGCGGATCGCACGCTCGGCCATCGCCTTCAGCTCGGCGCGCGCATAGCCGGCCCGCGACCGCGCCGAGATCTCGTAATGGCAACCGACGATGATCATGCCGAGCGCCTCGGGGTCGGCGCCGCCGGGAAATTCGCCCTGCTCGATCGCGGTCCGGAATCGCCAGACCAGCGCCCGGTCGAGCCGGTCCATCGCGTCACGCACGACGTGCAAGATCTCCGGGTCCGAATTGGTCTCGGTCATCGCGGTGTGCATCATGAAGCAGCCATTGGCGCCGTCCTTGCCGCGCAGGAACAGCTCGATCGACTGGTCGAGCAGCTCGGTGACCGATTCGAGCCAGGTGTTGCGTGACAGAGCCAGCGCGAAGTCGGCGCTGACCTCGGTCAGATAATGGCTGAGCGCGGCCAGATAGAGCCGCCTCTTGTCGCCGAACGCGCCGTACAGGCTCGGCTTGTGCAGGCCGGTCGCGGCCGCGAGCTGGTCCATCGATGTGCCGGCAAAGCCGTAGCGCCAGAACGTGTCCCGCACCGCGCCGAGAACCTGGTCGGTGTCGAACGAGCGCGGCCGACCCCGCGCAGCCCTCTCCGGATTTTTTTGTACCATATCGTAAAAAACCCTTGCCATCCTCATTTCTGTACTATACCGTAAGGTACATAAATAGCAGATGGAGGAAGTGATGACCAGCCCCCTGAAGACCCTGATCGTCGTACCACTCGCGTTCGTTTCCGCTTTCCTGGTCGCCCAGCCCGCGGCAGCCGAGCCCGCCGAGCGCGCCGTCGCCCAATGCCGGGCGGAGCTGCTCAGCCGGTTCGGCGCGGACGAGATCCGCACCTACCGCGTCGCCTCGATCAGCGGCAATTCGCGCCGCACCCGGGTCACCTTCGCGGTGACCGCGGACCAGCGCTATACGTTCGAATGCGCCACCGACGCGCGCGGCCAGATCCTGCTCGCCAATATCGATCCGCCGCGCGGCGGCACCCAGCTCGCCGCCGGCCAGCGCTGATTTTCCCGCCGCCGGGCATCGCCCCCTTCGCCCGGCGGCACGATGTGCCCGGACCCCTCCTGAGGCCGTGTCGCAAGACGCGGCCTCTCTTTTTATGGCGCGCGGAGACGCAGAGACGCGGAGAGTCGGAGCTCTCCATCAACCCAGCATCTGAATTGAATCGGCCGAAGGCCTTTGTTGTCGGCTGGCGCCGACCGGGTCTGTGGGTATCGACCCGCTGCCTCTCCGCGTCTCCGCGCGCAACAAAGCGGATTGGCCGTCCGACCGGCCGCCCATCATTGAGACGCAGGCGGGCAGCGGAAATCCGGCGGGATCGCGTCCGCCCGCGCCCGCGCCGTCGCATTGGCGTCGGGTGTCGCGCCGTCGATCCGCGCCACCTCGCAGCCGGGCGCGCCGCGCCGGCCGATCGTCTCGACGATCAGGCTCGATCCGCGGCCGCCTTCGCCATCGTCCCAGAGCAATCGATAGATGATCGCGAACGGCCGGCCGCGGCGCAGGCGCCATTCGACCTGCGGGCCGGGCCGGTTGAACGGCATCAGCGATTCCCAGCGGTCATTGTCGATTCCGGCGTCGACGTCGAAGCGCGCGTCGCCGGTGGTGACGAACAAGGCGATTCCGCTCCGCCCGGGGCAGCGCCAGCGCGCGCCGGCGCCCTCCTCGATCTCCTCGATCAGGGCGCAGCGATCGGTGTTCAGCGGCGTGTAGGCGCTCGTCGCCGGCTGGGCGGCGGCGGCAGTCGGCAGCATTATCGCGGCCAGGATCAGGCGTCGGAACATGTTCGGCCCTCCGTCGTGGCGCCTATCTTCGCCGTTCGGCGCGCGTCACGGAAGCCGGATTCGGTTCACGCGAAGGCGCGAAGACGCGAAGGGGGTGCGCCTCCATCGCCCGCGCGCGCTGGCGAAGGCTAGGACCCAGTCCGGTGTCGCCGCTGGTCGCCGGCCTTCGCCGGCGAGCAAGGAGAGAAAGAGGCCTTCGGCCCCACTCAATCAGGGCTGGAATCTCACCGCTGGGCTTGAGACCCGCGCATGATTCTTCGCGCCTTCCCGTCTTCGCGTGAAATCAAGTCTGCGGCTGTCCGAGACTCCGCCGCCTGCAAGATTCAGGCGCTCATCCGCTGCTGGACGCCGTGGACCAGCTCGCTCGCCCGCTCGTAGCTCATCGGCCGGCCGAACAGATAGCCCTGGATCTGGTGGCAGCCGAGGTCGCGCATCCGGGTGAAGTCGTCCGCGGTCTCGACGCCCTCGGCGGTGACGGTCATGCGGAAGCTCTTGGCGAGCTGGACGATCGACTGGATGATCGCGACCGTCTCCTTATTGTCGACCGTCTCGCGCACGAAGCTGCCGTCGATCTTCAATTTGTGGAAGACCGCCTTGTTGAGATAGCCGAGCGAGGAATAGCCGGTCCCGAAATCGTCGAGCGCGATGCCGACGCCGAGCGTCCTGAGCCGCTTCAGCACGTCGAGCGCGTTCTTGCTGTCGCCCATGAAGATCGATTCGGTGACCTCGAGCTCGAGCCGGTTCGGCGCCAGCCGATATTTGCGGACCGCCTCGTGGACCGTGTTCGGCAGCGCCGGGAAGATCAGCTGCTTGGTCGAGACGTTGACCGCGACCGTGATGTGCTGCGGCCAGGTCGACACCGCGCGGCACGCCTCGTCGATCACCCAGTCGCCCAGCTCCATGATCAGGCCCGATTCCTCGGCGATCGAAATGAACTCGTTGGGCGGCACCATGCCGCGGGTCGGATGGTGCCAGCGGACCAACGCCTCGAAGCCCATCAGGCTCTGGTCGGCGGCGTTGATCAATGGCTGGTAGAGCAAGCGGAACTGGCCGAGCTGGATGCCGGCCTTGAGGTCCTGCTCGATCCGGATCCTGTTCTCCGCCTCGCTCTGCATCGCCGAGTTGAAGAAGCAGCAGGCGCCGCGGCCGGCCGCCTTGGCCTGGTAGAGGGCGAGGTCGGCCTTCTGGATCAGGTCGTCGACGCTGTGGCCGTCGACCGGGCCGAAGGCGCAGCCGATCGACACGCCGATCTTCACCTCGGTCTTGTCGAGGTGATAGGGCTCGGCAATCGAGGCGATCACCTGCTCGGCGAGCGTCTCGACCATGCGGCGGCTGTGCGCGTCCTTGATCACGATCGCGAACTCGTCACCGCCCATCCGGCCGACATGGCCGAAGCCGCCGACCTCCTTCAGCAGCCGCTGCGACACCGCCTTGAGGACGACGTCGCCCTTCGGGTGGCCGAACGTGTCGTTGACCGGCTTGAAGCCGTCCAGGTCGAGGAACATGATCGCGCAGGGCGCGGCGCCGCCGGCCGAGCCGCTCAGCGCCTCGCCGAGCAGCTGGCGCACCCGGCCGCGATTGGGCAGGCCGGTCAGCACGTCCATATTGGCGAGGTTGGTCAGCCGCTCCTGCGACTTGCGCACGTCGGTCACGTCCTGGCCGACGCCGCGGAAGCCCTGGAACTGGCCGGCATTGTCGATGATCGGATCGCCCGACAGGCTGATCCAGCGGGTGCCGCGCCGCGTGTTCAGCTCCATCTCGAGATTGGCGAAGGGCTGGCGGGCGAGCAGGGTGCGGCCGAGCGCGCTGCTGCCGCCCAGCGAGGCCGGCAGCGAATGGCCGATCAGCTGGTTGGTCGAGCGGCCGAGCAGATTGGTCATGCGCGACGAGATGTAGACGACGCGATTCTCGCTATCGACCTGCCACAGCCAGCCCACTCCGCGCAGCTCATATTCGTTGAGCAGCAGCCGGATCGCCTCGGCCTCGGTGCGCGACTCGGCGACTGTCATCAAGATTCCGAACAGCCAGTTGGTGAGCCGGGTCACGCCGAAGGCGGAGACGCCGGCGATCAGGCAGAAGGTGAGGCCGAAGCGCGTGTCGAGCGTGCCGCTGCCGAGATAATAAGCGACGCAGAAGCTCAAGGTCAGGGTCGCGATCCAGGCGACCGCGGCGGCGGGAATCGCGGCGAGCGCGACCGCGGCGCCGATCATCGCCGCCATCGCGCCGCCGATCACGACCTGGACGCCGGCCGGCTGGGTCGCGAAGGCGTAGGTGGGGAGCGCGGTCCAGAGCGCGGCGAGGCCGACCGCTTCGGCGACCGCCCAGAATTTGGTGCCCATCCGGGCGCTGCGGCTGTGGCCCCAGGCGGCGCGCTCGAGCGCGTGGCGGCAGGAGAACCAGTTGGTAAACAGGACCGCCGCGACCCAGCCGACCACCAGCTCCATCCGCACCGAGCTGAGCATCGCCCAACCGGTGACCAGAGCGGCGCAGATCGAGGTGATCGCGAGGAAGGGCGCGAACAAGGCGCGCGCCTCGACTTGGCCGTTGCGAAGATGGGCGTCGCGCAGCTTCTCGCTGGCCGTGTCGACGCCCAGCGATTCGCCGCCCGCGGGGGCTTCGATCGCCTCCTGGGCGTCTACCGGAACAGGGCTGTGATACATCGACATCCGCGCGGCTGAATTCGAAATCCCGCTGTAGCCGCAGGAGTTTGATGAGTGGTTAAGTTCGTCTTGAATTTTGGCTTGTGGTTAACGGGTTAGAGGTGGTGGAGCGATGCGAAGGAGCGGGCCGTAGACGTGAGATACTCCCCTCCCTGCACGCAGGGAGGGGCCGGGGGTGGGTGCCTATTCGAAGAGACGTTGCCGGCGGAGGCAGACCCACCCCCAACCCCTTGCATGTTGTGGATTGCCCGATCTGTTTCATGATGGGGTGATCGCCGGGGGCGGCCGCCCCCGGCGA
>JAYRLF010000285.1:0-5807 GCA_041905385.1 Allosphingosinicella sp. | reverse complement strand
ACCGGCAGCGGCGATGCCGCCTCGGTCCGGGCGATCACGCGCGACCAGCTGGTCGCCTTCCACCAGACCTGGATCCGACCGGACAATGCGACCATCTTCGTCGTCAGCGACCGGCCGATGAACGAGATCGTCGGCCAGCTGAACAGCCGCCTCGGCAACTGGCGCACGCCGTCGGTGCCGCGCGGCACCAAGCGGTTCGGCGCGCCGGGCCGCACCGAACGCCCGCGCATCGTCCTGATCGACCGGCCGCAATCGCCGCAATCCTTCATCCTCGCCGGCCAGCTGCTGCCGGTCGAGGGGACCCAGGACACGCTGACGCTCACCGCCGCCAACGAAATCCTCGGCGGCGACTTCCTGGCCCGGATCAACATGGAGCTGCGCGAGCGCCGCGGCTGGTCCTATGGCGCGTTCGGCTTCCCGGCGATGCGGGAACATCAGGTGCCCTACATGATCCAGGCGCCGGTCCAGGCCGACCGCACCGGCGAATCGATCCAGGCCGTCCAGGAGCAGTTGCGGGCCTTCCTCGGCAGCAACGGCGTCCAGGCCGCCGAGCTCACCCGGATCATCGCCGGCAATACCGGCCAGCTCGCCGGCCAGTTCGAGACCTCGCCGGCGGTGCTCGGCGCGCTGCGCTCGAACGCGCTCTATCGCCGCCCGGACAATTATTGGGAGACGATCGCGGACCGCTACCGCGGCATGACCGCGCAAGTGCTCGACCAGCGCATCCGCGCGACGCTCAATCCCGACAATTTCGTCTGGCTGGTGGTCGGCGACGCCGCCCGCGTTCGCCCGCAGCTGGAGCGGCTCGGCCTACCGATCGAGGTGATGCAGCCGCGCTGAAGATTTTGGGTTCGCGCGGAGGCGCGGAGAAGCTCGCATGATCCCGGCGTCAACCGGGAATCAGCGGCGCCGTGGCTGATCCGGGCCTATCGGAAAAGCGCTTTCGCGGGCTCGAGGCTCGGACTCTCCGCGCCTCCGCGTCTCCGCGCGCATCGAATGATCAGTCCTCGAGTCGGCCGATCAGCCGGGTGACGTGGCCCATCTTGCGGCCCGGCCGCGGGTGCTTCTTGCCGTAAAGGTGGAGATGCGCGCAGCGGTCGGTGAGCAGGGCGCGCCAGGCCTCGACGTCGCGGCCGATCAGATTGCGCATCTCGACCCGCGGCGCGATCCGGTCGGTGGCGCCGAGCGGCAGGCCGCAGATCGCGCGGACGTGATTTTCGAATTGCGAGGTGCGCGCGCCTTCGATCGTCCAATGGCCGCTATTGTGGACCCGCGGCGCCAGCTCGTTGAACACCGGCTCGTCGCCGACCGCGAAAAATTCGAGCGCCATCGTCCCGACATAGTCGAGCGCCTCGGCGATGCGGCGCGACAGGGCTTCGGCGGCGACGATCGCGGCATAGAGGCTGCGCGGCGCCGGCACGGTCGAGCAATCGAGGATGCCGTTGGTGTGGATGTTGTGGGGCGCGTCCCAGCAGACCAGCTCGCCGTCGGCGCCGCGGCACAGCAGGATCGAGAATTCCGCGTCGAACCGGATGAAGCCTTCGAGCACGGACGGCGCTTCGCGCACCGATTCCCAGGCCGCATCCGCTTCGCCGCGCGCCATGATCCGCGCCTGGCCCTTGCCGTCATAGCCGAGCCGCCTCGTCTTCAGGATGGCCGGCGTGCCGATCGCGTCCAGCGCCGCGTCCAGCTCGGCGCGGCTGCCGACCGGCGCGAACGGCGCCGGCCGCCCGCCGAGCTCGGTCACGAAGCTCTTCTCCGACAACCGGTCCTGGGCGATCTCGAGCGCCCGCGTCGACGGCAGCAATTGGGTCTCGGCGGTGAGCGCGGTCAGCGCGTCGGCGGGAATATTCTCGAACTCGTAGGTGGCGACGTCGACCGAGCGGCCGAACCGGGCGAGCGCCTCGATATCCTCATATTCGCCGCGCGTGAACAGGGCCGCGACCTCGACCGCCGGCGGCGTCTCGTCGGGGGCGTAGATATGGCATTTGTAGCCCAATTGGGCGGCCGCGACCGCGATCATCCGGCCGAGCTGGCCGCCGCCGATGATGCCGATGGTCGAGCCGGGCGGTACGATCATTCGGGTTGTTCGGCCACGCTGTCGGTCTGCTGTTGCCGCCAGGCCTCGAGCCGGGCGGCGAGGCCTGGGTCGCTCGTGGCGAGAATCGCCGCGGCGAGCAGGCCGGCATTGGCCGCGCCCGCCTTGCCGATCGCCAGCGTGCCGACCGGGACGCCGGCCGGCATCTGGACGATCGACAGCAGGCTGTCATGCCCGGAGAGGGCCTTGGATTCGACCGGCACGCCGAGCACAGGCAGCCGCGTCATAGACGCCGTCATGCCGGGCAGATGCGCGGCGCCGCCGGCGCCGGCGATGATCACCTTGAGGCCGCGACCGGTCGCGTTCTTGGCATAGTCGTAGAGCCGGTCGGGAGTGCGGTGCGCGGAGACCACCTTGGTCTCATAGGGCACGGCGAGCGCGTCGAGCATCTCGCTCGCATGGCGCATCGTCTCCCAGTCGGAGCGACTACCCATGATGATTCCGACGAGAGGCGCTTCGTCTGCCACTTCTTGCCCCGCTTAGCCCGGCGAAGCGCCACTCCTTAACCAGCGCCCGCCCCTTCGGCAATGCGGGTAAACCGCCGCTAAAGGAAGCGATGCATTAACCTTCGCAGGCTAGGATATCCGGCAATAGGGACGAGGATCAGTCGATGAAGGAATCGAAGATCAGCCGCGAGGCGCCGACAAAGGATGCCCGCGAGGCGCTGGGCCGGCTGCGCGACGAGAATGCCTTGCTGCGGGCGGCCCTGGCCGAGGCCCGCGCCCAGCTTTCCGAGCTCGAGCAGATGCCGGGCAGCGACCCGCTCACCGCTTTGGTCGATGCGCGCCAATTCCATGCCGAGCTCAGCCGCGTGCTGAGCGGCTGCGCCCGCCACAACAGCCATGCCGCTCTGCTGACGGTCGAGATCGACGACCTCAAGTCGATCAACGAGCGCTACGGCCGGGTTGCCGGCGACGCGACCTTGCGCGACACCGCCCGCCTGCTGCGCGGCCTGATCCGCGGCAGCGACGTCGCCGCGCGCAACGGCGCCGCCACTTTCTCCTTGCTGCTCGACCGCCTCGACGCCGACAGCGCGATCGACACGGCCGACCGGATCGGCCGCTGCATCGCCGCCCATCGGATCGATCTCGGCTCGGCCGAGATCAAGGTCCGCGCGACGGTCAGCGCCGCCACGATCCTGCCCGGCGACACGGTCGAGGAGGTCGTCCGCCGCGCCGCCCGCAACCATGCGCGGCTCAAGGAAATGGAAGTCTAGGGGCTTTCCGTATGTAGCGGCACCGGCCCGCTCCCCCACCCGGCCTCCCACAGCATAACCTGTCGTTGGGAATGGTCCGGCGGACCATGCCCCGCATGGTCCTTTGGATCCGGGACCATGGGTGGGGGAGCGGGCCGGTGCAGCCCCGCGGCAGCGGGACAAAAGACGCCGCTCAGCGATCCTTCAGATAATAGCGCTCGATCTCGGCGAGATCGTCGTCCAGCTCGTAGACGATCGGCTCGCCGGTCGGGATCTCCAGCCCGGTGATCTCGTCGTCGGCGATGCCGGACAGATGCTTCACCAGCGCACGCAGCGAATTGCCGTGGGCGGAGATCAGCACCCGTTGGCCGTCGCGCAGGGCCGGCGCGATCCGCTGCTCCCAATAAGGAAGGACGCGCGCGATCGTGTCCTTGAGGCTCTCGGTCCGCGGAATCGCCACGCCCGCATAGCGGCGGTCGTTGGTGAGATCGAAGGGGCTTCCCGCCTCCTGCGCCGGCGGCGGGATGTCGAACGAGCGGCGCCAGATATGGACCTGCTCGGCGCCATGCTTGGCGGCGGTCTCCGCCTTGTCGAGGCCGGTCAGGCCGCCATAATGGCGTTCGTTCAGCCGCCAGTCCTTCTCGACCGGCAACCACAGCCGCCCCATCGCCTCGAGCGCGATGTTGAGCGTCTTGATCGCCCGCGTCTGCAGGCTGGTGAAGCAGAAATCGAAGTCGAGCCCACGCGCCGCGAGCAGCTCGCCGGCGCGCTTCGCCTCTTCCGTGCCCTGGGGCGTCAGGTCGACGTCCCACCAGCCGGTGAAGCGATTCTCGAGATTCCAGGCCGACTGGCCGTGGCGGATCAGGACAAGCCGGGGCATCTCACGCCTTGCTGCGATAGGATTCGATCCGGTCGAGGCTGGCGTGCAGCGCATCGAGGCAGGCCCGGGCGAGCAGCCGGCAGCGGTCGGGCGACCAGCCATAGACCGGATCGGGCAGGTCGGCATTGTCCTTGAACGGCATTTCCAGCGTCATCGACACCGCGCCGAAACGCTCGGCGAGCTGCGCCGTCGACATCGACAGATTGGCCTGGCCGGGCGCCGGCACCTCATAGCCCTTGGCGGTCTGGAAGTCCGGGGTCGAGCGGACCAGCGCCTCGCTGAAATGGTCGAACACGTCCTGCTGCGCCTGCGTCCAGGACGGGATCCCTTCGAAACCGGCGAGGAAATTGGCGGCGATCGCTTCGTCGCCATGGACGTCCATGGCGAAATCGACGCCGGTCTTGTCCATCTCGGCGAGCACTTGGAAGACTTCCGGGCTCTTCTCCATCGTCGGCGCGTGCCATTCGCGGTTGAGATTGACGCCGACCGCATTGGTCCTGAGGTGGCCGCGCTTCGACCCGTCCGGATTCATGTTCGGGACGACATGGAAGGTCGCGCGCTCGCGCAGGCGGCGGGTGACCGGGTCGGATTCGTCGAGCAGCCGCTCGAGCGCGCCCTCCATCCACCATTCGGCCATCGTCTCGCCCGGATGCTGACGGGCATAGAGCCAGACCTGGAGCGGCCCGCCTTCGAGCCGGAAATAGTCCATTTCCTGGCCGTCGAGCGTCTGGCCGAGCGAGCGATATTCGACGCCGGGCACCTCTGCGACCGAGGCGACGAGATCGTGGTGCCGCTCCATCGTGTAAGGAGCGAAATAAGCGATCCAGACGCTGTCCGAGGCCGGCGTCACGCTGATCGTCAGCACACCGCCCTCATAAGCGGTGTCGACGCGCTGCCATTCCTCGCGGTCATAGGAGAGGCAGGCCCGATAATCGTCCCAGCCGAGCGGGTAGGCCGCGCCGGCGCAATTGAGGATGCGCAATTGCACATTCTGGCCGCCGGCGCCGGTCAGCCGGAAATAGAACCATTGGTAGAAATCGGACTCGTTGTCCTTGGCGATTTCAAGGTCGATACGGTCGTCATTGATGGAGACCAGGCGGATGTTGCCGCCGTCGAAGGCGTTCGAAATGGATAGGGTCATCGAATCCGCATAGTGCGGCCTGACTCTCCGGGGAAGTCCTGAAACAGCGCCCAGGCGAGGCGATCCGCCGCGGCGCGCGGATCGGCGAGCGGACTGCCGGCGCGCGCCTCGAGCTGCGCCCGGCCCTCCCAGGCGACGGTCGCATCGGAACGGCGCTGGATCCGGACCGACAGCTCGGTCGCGACGATCGTGCGCGCGCCGCCGATCGGAACCGAGCCGCCGACGCCGACCCCGACGCCGCTGCGCCGGCCGAAGCTGCCGCCGCCGATGCCGATGCTGAGGCCGGAGCCGCGGCTGCCCTCGCGGCCCATCTGCTCGACCCGGACCACCGCGACCTGCTCCGATCGGGCATTGCCGCTGGTGACCTGCCAGCCGAGCCGGGTGAGCTCGCGCTCGATCGGCGCCGCGATTTGGCTGAACTCGAGACCGTTGGCGTCGCGCGGGTCGGACGATTCGACCCTGATCTCGCCGCGCGCGATCGGCTGGCCGAGAT
>JAYRLF010000284.1:0-5823 GCA_041905385.1 Allosphingosinicella sp. | reverse complement strand
TTTCCGAGTCTGCAACTTACCGTCGCTCGCGGACGGTGCACCCGGCAATGGTGGCAGAGCACCGCTTCCTGGCTTCATAGTGTCGAGAGAGAAGCAGGCCGCGCTATCCGCGCACTGCCACCGTGATCGGGTTCGTTGGGCTGCTCCGGCGCAGGCCGGGGCTCGTGTCGCATGCGGCAGGCTGAGTCCCGGCCTGCGCCGGGACGTGCGCAGAGGTGTCGCAATCGGTTGGTGATCAACCGAGCTGCGTCGTCACTTCTGCCGCAGCCGCTCCGGCCGCGGCTTCCTCGGCCTGGGCCTTGCGGGCGGCGATCGCGGCCCGGCCGGCGTCGGCGCGGCGGGCCCGGTCGGCCATCGCATCCCAGCTCTCGGCCGCACGCACGTTGCGCTCGACGACATTGGCGAGGTCGGCATCGGCGGCGGCGGCCCGCGCCTCGGCGGCGCGCTCGCGGTAAAAGCTTTCGTTCACGGCCATGCCGCTTCTCCTTTTCCTGAAAATAGAAGGGGGCGGACGGCAAAGCCGCCCACCCCCTGCCTGAATGTCGGGTCGGCCGGCGCGGCCCGAACCGCGCCAGCGCCGCACCAAAGCGCCGTCAGGCGTCCTGGAGATTGACCGCGCTGGTCTTGCCGCGCTGGTCGTTCTGCAGCTCGTAGGAGACGCGCTGGTCCTGGACCAGGCCGGTCATGCCGGCGGCCTGCACCGCGCTGATATGGACGAAAGCATCCTTGCCGCCATCCTCGGGCTCGATGAAGCCGTAGCCCTTGTCCGTGTTGAAAAATTTGACCTTGCCGATGGGCATGATGCTGCTTCCTTGTCTTTGGCGGCGCCGGAATTGGCGCGCGCCTCTGCCGGAATGCCGAAAGAAGGAAGAAGGTGCCGCAAAGCGCCGAAGACCGTCCATTTGCGACCGAGCACAGCTGAGATGGCGCTTCGGGTGGGACAATGCAAGGGCGGGTGGGCTGGGGGCGCCATGCTCTGACCCGTCATTCCAGCAAAAGCTGGGAACTCATTTTTTCATTGGTGGTGCTGGTAAGGCATTGAGATCCCAGCTTTCGCTGGGATGACGAACGTTGACGAAGCGAACGAAATCTACTTGATTGCCTTCGCCAGCTCGTCGCGAAACTTCGGATGCGCGATCGCGACCAGCGCCTCCGCCCGCTCCCTGAGCGTCTTCCCCTTCAAATCCGCCCAGCCATATTCGGTCACCACGATATGGGTGTCGTTGCGCGGCGTCGTCACCGGGCCGTCGAGCCTGGTGACGATCCGGCTGACCTCGCCCTCCTTCGCCGTCGCCGGGCAGACGATGATCGATTTGCCGCCGTTGGACGCGAAGGCGCCGCGGACGAAATCGAGCTGGCCGCCCGAGCCGCTATATTGCCGGCCCATCACATGCTCGCTGTTGCAGGCGCCGGAGAGGTCGACCTGGAGCGTCGCGTTGACCGAGACGACATTGTCGTTCTTCGAGATGTGGCGCGGATCGTTGACGATCTGGACCGGGGCGCTGTGCATGGACGGATTGTCGTCGAGGAAATCGTAGAAGGCCTTATTGCCCATCGCGAAGGTGAAGACGCTGCGGCCCTTATAGGTGGTCTTGCGCCGGTTGGTGACGGCGCCGCATTCGATCAAGCGGGTCAGGCCAGGCGTCATCAGCTCGGTGTGGATGCCGAGATCCTTATGGCCTTCGAGCATGGCGCAGACCGCATAAGGCAGGCTGCCGATCCCCATTTGCAGGCAGGCGCCGTCATCGATCATGCCGGCGACGATGCGGGCGATGGTCTGCTCCTCCGGGCTCGGCTCGGGGAGGTCGACCTCCATCAAAGGCACGTCCTTCTCGACGATCGCGTCGACCTCGGAGATGTGGAGCAGGCCTTCGCCGAATACGCGCGGCATGTTGGGATTGACCTCGACGATCAGCCTTTTCGCCGAGCGCGCGACGGTGCTGCCATAATCGTTGGCGGTGCCGAAGGTGAACCAGCCGTGCCGGTCCATCGGCGAGACGGTGGTGACGAAGGTGTCGATCTGGACATGCTCGGAAAGCAGGCGCGAGGATTCGCTGAAGGCGGTGGGGACGAACTCGATCGGCGACCGCCCTTCCGCCTCGCCGCGCTTGATCAGCATCCGCTCGACCGGCGAGAGGAACATGCAATGGGGACGGATGCGATCGAGCAATTCGTAGCGCAGCACGGTCATCATCGCGTGCGGCAGGCTGTGGAAATACCAGAGCCGCAGATCGCGGACGTCGCCGGCCTCGATCCGCTGGGCGAGCGCCTGGAGCAGGGCCGGGGGCTCGGCGGCGGCCATGCCCATCGAGATTTCGGTACCGGAGGCGATCCGGGCGACGGCCTGGTCGGGGGTGGTGAGCTTGGAGCGGTATTCGGGGGTCATGGGTGGGGAGAGTAGCGCGCTTGGCGTGGCATTCCACTCCCCCTCCCCGCGCACAGGGAGGAGACAAGGACGCAGCGCGCCGATGTTGGTCGCGCGGCAAGGGCCTGACATTCCATAAGAAAGCGCTATCGTCTTCCGATGATCAGGCTGGGTTTCAACACTCGCGCACGAGCGCTGGCACTTACGGCATCCTTATTGATTCTTTCCGGGGCGCAGGTCGCGGCGCAGCCGACAGCGCCGCTGACCGCCGAAGAACGCAGGGAGTTCGAATTCAGCGGCGCCGTCCATTCTTCCTATCCGGTCAGTCCGCTCACCGAGTGGGACCGGGAGATGCGCAATGCGCTATCGTCGGCTAATGGTGATCGCGCCGCTGACGCGCTTGCTTCCCGTTATGGCTTGAGCCCGGCGGACATGCGCATCCTCATGCGCCTGTGGGTGCGGAACGAGCTGCAGGCGCTGCTGCCAGATCAAGACCCTCGCCGCGCAGAGCTGCGTTCAGCTCTCCTGGAATTGCTGGGCCGAAACCGCGGTTCGGCGCTGACCCTGCAAGCCGTGGCTTATGCGCTCGACGATATCGCCGAATGCAGGGCCGAGGATTTCGCAGCCTTGATGGCGGGCTCGACCGATCCGGTCGGCGATGCCTGGGCGATCGCCGAAGCCGCGACCTGCACCGACAATTATCTGCGCGCCGCCGGATTCTCGCCGGGAAGGGAATTGCGACCCCTGATCCGGCTTGCAAATTGGGGTGGCCTTGCGCCACGCGACGCGCTGCCGCTCTATGCTTGGCTCGTTCGTCCGGCCAATCTCGAACGGATCGCGTCCGCCGATCGCGTCGCCGTCTCGGCCTGGCTTCACCAGCGTTATGCCCGCCTTCTGTTCGATCTCGGCCTGACCGAAAGGGCCGTGGCGTTGATCGAAAGCCTGGATGCGGCGGTCCGGGAGCGCCTGCTTCGCCCGCCGACACCCGCCTTCAACGCCACGATCGACGGCGGGTCGATCGCCTTCTTGCCATGGCGTGGCGACGAGGCGGTGATGCTCGAGCTGGCCGCGGCCCATGCCCTGATGGGGAGGCAGGCCGAGGCCGCGACCGAGCTCGCCAGCATGCCGGAGTTGGCGGCAGCGCGTCACGCCTTTCGCTGCGCCTGGCGGCCGACGACCGGACCGGCCAACCAGCCCTGCGCGCGCATCCCTCACGATCAAGCGATCGACCGGAATATCGACCTGCTCGTGCTCGACCATTTTCTCCACCGGCCGGGCGAGGATCCCTATCCGCTGGCTGAAACCGGGTTCGCGGGTGGCGGGGCGGAAGCACGCGGTGCGGCGATGTCCGCAGTCCGCTGCCGGGTCTTCGCGGATCCGTCTTTCGAGATCTGCGATGAGGAACGGTCAGCGCTTCGCGGACGGCTGTTCGAGCGGACCGAGCTCAGCGCAAGCGAACATTCCCGCTATCGCGCCGCACTCGCCGCGCTGCCGCTGGAAGGCTTTGCGGCATTGGCGGCGGAGGCCGAGGCACAGCTCGCCGCAGTGGCAACCGCGCTGCCCGCGGCTGCGGCCTCCGAGGCGGCCCCGCCGGCGCGGCAGTCGATCGCGGCGCCGCCGGCGCCTTTTGCCGAGCGGCCGCTTCCGCCGAATGCGCGCGGTGCGCGGCCTCCGGCGCGGGAAATCCGAGTGCGCGCATTTCCTGCCGGATTCATCCCGGTTCGCATCGAGCAATCGGGGGCGCGCGCCGTGGCGATCTCGGTTTCGCAGACCTACGATCCGACAGGCGAGGTCTCGCAGGGTGGCTATTGGGTCCATGTCTCGGACGATGGCGGCCGAACCTGGCAGCGGCCGCTCTATACAGGACTCGCCGATCGCTTCCCCTATGTCGTCCCGACCAGCTCGCTGCTGCCGCTGCTCAATGGCGACCGGATCGATCTGGAGGTCGAGGTTGCCGAGATCGATACTGCGAGCATCACTTATCCTCCGGTCGCGCTACGCAGCCGCCGGCAGGCGACGGGCCTTTATCTGCAAATCCCGCTCGCCGACTTGGCCCGCGACAGCGACGGCGACGGCATTTCCGACATTGCCGCGCAGCGCCTGCTGCTCGATCGGCCAAGGCAAGGCGGCCGGACGCCGTTCCTGGTCGGCAGCGATGCCGGCGCGCAATGCCCGCCATCGGACAACGACCGGGCCGCGCGCACGGCGCTGCTCGGCCGGCTCTTCAGCGTTCGTTTCGCGCCGATCGTCGAGCCGGTCGATCGCCCGGCCGGGGTCGAGGCCATCGGCGTCGGCTGGACGAGCGCGGCGTCGGCGGTAGCCGGCCCGGTCTTCCTGCACGGCGATCCGCGCGATTTCGCTTGCCTCAATCCCGATCGGCCGATGATCGTCTATAGCGACGCGGACATCGAAGCGCTCGAGCGGTTCCGCCCCGATTTCCACGCCGTGGCCGTGCCACGGATCATCTATAATCGCGCCCGCGACCGCGGCTATGTGCGATGGTCGGCCGGCTGGGCCGGCGGCACCTATCGTCTGCGCCTCGTCGATGGGGCGTGGCAGTTCGACGAGATCAGCTCCTGGATTACGTGACGGCGCGCCGCACTCCAGCCTCCCAGTCCGTCGCTTGATCGAGCCGATCCTTTGGCTGCTGCTCAGAAGGCGGAGCATTCACCGACCCTCCTGATCATGATAAACCTGCAACCAGTCGATCAGCGTAGGGGGAAGCGCGATGGCGACGATTGCAACATCGGGATTGGCGCGCGAGCCGTGGCCGGACCGTCTCTCCGGCACGCCGCGGGCGCATGCGGTGGATCGCTGGATCTATGTGTTCACGGCGGCCTTGTTCGTGGCGATCGCGCTGGCAGGGTTCATTCCGAGCTCGCTGATGAAGATGGCCCAGGTGCAGGCCGGGACGCGGCCGCCATTCCCGATGGTGATGCACGCCCATGCGATCTTGATGGGCACGTTCCTGATGCTGTTGCTGGCCCAGACAATCCTGGTCGCGACCGGGTGGTGCGCGCTTCACCGGAGGCTCGGCCTGTCGGCGATGGTGGTGGCGCCGGCGCTGGTCGTGGTCGGCTTCATGCTCGCCACGCACAATTATCATGCGACCTGGGCCGCGACGCAGGGAACCGCCTCGTTCGTCGGCAGCGAGATGCCGCCGATGCTGCGCCGGGTCGAGAATATCCTGATGCTGCAGATCAGGGTCGGCGTGCTGTTTCCGACCCTGCTCGCGATCGGGCTGCTCGCGCGCGGGCGTGATGCGGGGCTGCACAAGAGGCTGATGATCCTGGCGACGTCGACCGCGATCGGCGCCGGCATCACCCGCATCCCCTGGCTGCCGACGACGATCCCGCACGATCCGATCTCGCTCGACCTGTGGACGCTGGCCGCGCTGTCGCCGATGATCGCGTGGGACCTGGTCCGCAACAAACGGCTGCACCGCGCCTATTGGATCT
>JAYRLF010000283.1:0-5852 GCA_041905385.1 Allosphingosinicella sp. | reverse complement strand
GACGATTTCCGCACCGAGATCCTCGGCCTGATGAAGGCGCAGCTGGTCAAGAATGCGGTGATCGTGCCGACCGGCGCCAAGGGCGGCTTCTATCCCAAGCAATTGCCCCCCGCCTCGGACCGCGACGCCTGGCTCGCCGAAGGCACCGAAAGCTACCGGATCTTCATCCGTTCCCTGCTCTCGGTCACCGACAATATCGTCGAGGACCAGATCGTCCCTCCCGAGGGCGTCTATGTCCGCGACGGCGAGGATCCCTATTTCGTCGTCGCTGCCGACAAGGGCACGGCGACCTTCTCCGACATCGCCAATGCGATCGCGACCGAGCGCAATTTCTGGCTCGGCGACGCCTTCGCCAGCGGCGGCAGCTACGGCTACGACCACAAGGCGATGGGCATCACCGCCAAGGGCGCCTGGGTCTCGGTCCAGCGCCACTTCCGCGAGATGGGCGTGGACGTCCAGACCCAGCCGATCCGGGTCGCCGGCGTCGGCGACATGTCGGGCGACGTGTTCGGCAACGGCATGCTGCTGTCCAAGGCGATCAAGCTGGTCGCCGCCTTCGATCACCGCCACATCTTCCTCGATCCCGACCCGGATCCGGCGCTGAGCTGGGCAGAGCGCGACCGCATGTTCGCTTTGCCGCGCTCGTCCTGGGCCGATTATGACGCCCGGCTGATCTCGAAGGGCGGCGGCATCTTCCCGCGCAGCCAGAAGATGATCCCGCTCAGCCCGGAGGTGCGCGCCCTGCTCGACCTCCAGGTCGAGGAGGTCGAGCCGGCGGAGCTGATCTCCGCGATCCTCAAGGCGCCGGTCGACCTGCTCTGGTTCGGCGGCATCGGCACCTACATCAAGGCGAGGGGCGAGAGCCAGAACGAGGTCGGCGATCCCGGCAACGACGCGGTCCGCGTCAACGCCGCGGACCTGCGCACCAAGGCGATCGGCGAAGGCGCGAACCTCGCCATCACCCAGGCCGGCCGGATCGAATTCTCGCAGGCCGGCGGACGGATCAACACCGACTTCATCGACAACAGCGCCGGCGTCGACTGCTCGGACAATGAGGTCAACATCAAGATCCCGCTCAACCGCGAGCTGGCCGAGAAGAGGATCGGGCTTGAGGAGCGCAATCTGCTGCTCTCCGAGATGACCGACGACGTCGCCGCCCTGGTGCTCGAGGACAATCGGCTGCAAACGCTGGCGCTGTCGATCGCGGAGCGCGGCGGCGCCGCCGCTTTGCCGCAGCTGGTCCGGGTGATCGAGATCCTCGAGGAAAGCGGCAAGCTCAACCGCCAGGTCGAAGGGCTCGACAGCAATGAGGAATTGCTCCGCCGTGCTCAGCAGAATCGCGGCCTGACCCGGCCCGAGCTCGCCGTCCTGCTGTCGAGCTCGAAGATGCGGCTGCAGACAGCGATCGAGGCGGCGCGCTTCCCCGACGATCCGACCCTGGTGCCGGACCTGGTCGCCGCCTTCCCCAAGGCGATGCAGCACCGCCACGGCGACGCGATCCTGAGACACCGGTTGCGGCGCGAGATCATCGCGACCAAGATCGCCAACCGCTTCGTCAATCGCCTCGGCATGATCGCGCCCTTCGCGCTGATCGAGGAGGAGGGCGCCTCCTTCGGCCAGGCCGCCGCCGCCTTCGTCGCCGCCGAACGGCTGTTCGACATGCCAGCGCTGTGGCACGAGCTCGACACGGCCGAGATCCCCGAGCAGACGCGCCTCGCCTTGTTCGAGCGGGCGGCGACGGCGCTCCGGCTCCACATCGCCGACCTGCTGCGCACCACTTCGCCCGACCAGATGCCCGGCGAGATCGTCGCCGAGCTCAAGCCCGGCCTCGACAAGCTCAACGCCGCGGTCAACGACCTGCTTCGGCCGGAGCCGCGCGCCGAGGCCTCCGGAATCCGCGCCCAGCTCGAGGAGCTCGGCGCGCCGTCGGGCCTCGCCGACCGCATCGTCCGGCTGGTCGAATTGAACGGCGCGATCGGCCTCGCCGTGCTCGGCCGCCGCCTCGGCGTCGACGAGGTGATCCTGACCCAGGCCTATACCCAATTGGGCGAGGCGCTCGGCCTCGATTGGGCGCAGAATGCGGCCAATCACTTCCAGGCGCGCGACCAGTGGGAGCGGCTGCTGACCGCCGGCCTCGCCCGCGACTTCGAGCAGCTCCGCCTCGAATTCCTCGAACGGCGCAAGTCGGCCGACCCGACCGCTACCGTGCGCAAATGGGTGGCCGATCAGGGACCGCGCATCGACCAGTTCCGCCGCACTGTCGACCGCGCCCGCACCGCCTCGGTGACGACCGCCCCGATGCTGGCCCAAATCGCGACCCAGGCAAGGGTCCTGCTGGCGCGCTGATTTTTGCCCGTGCCCCGGCGAAGGCCGGGGCCCAGTTACGGAGGTTCACTGGGTCCCAGCCTTCGCCGGGACGCGCGTCGCTACGGCGGCCCATCCCCATATGGGCGGGTGATGATCTCCAGCAAATGCCCGTCCGGATCGGCGAAATAGACCCCGCGCCCGCCATAATGCGTGTTGATCTCGCCTGGCTTCGTCCGAGCCGGATCGGCCCAATATTCCAAGCCTCGCTCACCAATTCGGTTCATCGCCGCATCGAACTCGGCCTCGCTGACCAGGAAGGCGTAGTGCTGCGGCGCGACCGCTCCCTCCTTCTGGTAAAAATCGACGGAGACTTTGTTGGCGAGGTCGACCACCAGGAAATGAAGGAAGGTCCGCGCCGGCGGCAGGCCGAGAATATCGGTCATGAACGCGGCCGAGCGCGCCTTGTCCGAGCACCAGATGATCGTGTGGTTGAGCTCGACGCTCATCGCCCGCGCTCCCGTTCGAACAGCCAGACCCGGATATGGCTGGCGAGATTGGCCGGATAGGGGCTCGCGACCCGTTCCGCGTCGATCCGCGCGACCAGCGCGTTCAACGGCAGCCCCTCCGCCTCGGCCGCCTCACGCAGCGCCTCCCAGAAGACGGGCTCGAGGCTGATCGAGGTCGAATGGCCGGCGATCATGATCGAGCGCTTGATCGGGCCCTTTCCTCCCTGTCCGCGAAGCGGATGGGGAGGGGGACCAGCCGAAGGCTGGTGGAGGGGCCGGGTCATGCAGTCCTCGGAGCCGTCAATACATATGCTGCCCGCCGTTGATCGACAGCGTCGAGCCGGTGATGAACCCGGCATCCTCCGAACAGAGGAAGGTCACGCCGCGGGCGATCTCGTGGGCGCTGCCGAGGCGGCCGACCGGGATCTTGGCGACGATCTTCTCGAGCACCTCGGGCGGCACCGCCGCGACCATCTCGGTGTCGATATAGCCGGGCGCGATCGCGTTGACGGTGATGCCGGCGCGGGCGCCCTCCTGGGCGAGCGCCTTGGTGAAGCCGTGAATGCCGGACTTGGCGGCGGCATAATTGACCTGGCCATATTGGCCGGCCTGGCCGTTGATCGAGCCGATATTGACGACGCGGCCATATTTGCGGGCGTTCATCCCGTCCCAGACCGCCTTGGCCATGTTGAAGCAGCCGCCCAGGTTGATGTCGATCACCTCGTCCCAGGACTGGCGGCTCATCCGCTTCATCGTGCCGTCGCGGGTGATGCCGGCATTGTTGACGAGGATGTCGACCGGCCCCAGCGCGCTCTCGACCTCGGCGACGCCGGCGAGGCAGGCATCGAGATCGGACACGTCCCATTTGAACGCCTTGATCCCGGTTGCCTCGGTGAAGGCGCGCGCCTTCTCGTCATTGCCGGCATAGTTTGCGGCGACGCTGACGCCGGCATCGCGCAGCGCGATGCTGATCGCTTCGCCAATACCTCTCGAACCGCCGGTAACGATTGCGACGCGGGCCATAATCTCTCTCCTCTGTTCTTTGTTTCTGTCCTCGGCCTTATTGCGCGGGCCGCCAACCTTCAAGCTCGCGGCCGATCAGGGCGCGCAGCATTGCCATGCCGGGTCCGCCGTCATTGAGGCAGGGCAGATAGGCGAAATCGGTCCCGCCGGCGGCGAGGAAGGTGTCGCGGCCGCGGATCGCCAGCTCCTCGAGCGTTTCCAGGCAGTCCGCGGCGAAGCCGGGCGCGAAGATGGCGACCTTGGTCACGCCCTTTGCGGGCAGCCCGGCCAACACCGTGTCGGTCGCCGGCTCGAGCCATTTCGCGCGGCCGAAGCGCGACTGGAAGGCGACGATCAGCTCCCGTCCGCTCGCTTCGGCGAGCAGCCGCGCCGTCTTCTGGCAATGGCAATGATAGGGATCGCCGAGCGCGAGCGTGCGCGCCGGCATGCCGTGGAAGCTTGCGATCAGTGTCTGCGGCGCGAAGTCCAACGCGGCGAGGCCGGCCTCGAGCTCGACCTTGAGCGCCTCGATATAGGCGGGATCGTCATGATAAGACGGCAGCGTCCGCACCGCCGGAACCCAGCGCATGTGCCGCAGGTGGCGGAAGGCCTCGTCGAGCGCGGTTGCGGTCGTCGCCGCGCAGTATTGCGGATAGAGCGGCGCGAGCAGGATGCGGTCGCAGCCCGCCGCCTTGAGCGCGTCGATCCGCTCGGCGATCGCCGGCTTGCCGTAGCGCATCGCATGATCGACGATCACGCTTTCGCCGAGGGCCCCGTCGAGCGCCTTCGCCTGGCGCTGCGTGATCACCGCCAGCGGCGAGCCCTCCTCGGTCCAGACCTGGCGATAGGCATGGGCCGATTTGCGCGGCCGCCTGTTGAGGATGATGCCCCGGAGGATCGGCTGCCAGACCAGTTGCGGGATCTCGACCACGCGCGGGTCCGACAGGAACTCGCGCAGATAGAGCTTTACCGCGCCCGGCTCCGGCGCCTGCGGTGTGCCGAGGTTGATCAGCAGCACGCCGACCTTGGGCGCGGCGACCGGCGGATGGTCGGCGGGCGTCAAGTCTCGGCGCCGATCTGGATCGGCAGCGACCGGACCCGCCGGCCGGACAGCGAGAAATAGGCATTGGCCACGGCCGGCGCGGCGACCGCCACGGCGAGCTCGCTGACCCCGCCCGATTCCTCGTCGCTGTCGAGCAGCTCGACGGTCACCTCGGGCGCGTCGCGCAGGATCGGCAGGCCGTAGGCGCCGATCGTCCGCGCCGAGGGCCGGCCGTTCTCATAGTCGACCGGCTTCGCGACCGCGGCCGAGATGCCGTGGACGAGGCCGCCCTCGATCTGCTGCTTCACGATCTCGGGATTGATCACCCGGCCGCAATCGACCGCGCAGACCGCGCGCACCACCCGCACCCGCTGCTCGCGGCTCACCTCCACCTCGACCAGGCAGGCGATGAAGGAGCCGAAGGCGCTGTGGCAGGCGATGCCCATGCCGCTGCCCGGCGGCCCGCCGTCCCAGCCGCCGATCGAGGTCGCGGTGGCGAGGCAGCGGGCGAGGCGCGGATTGTTGCCGAGCAGCGCCATGCGATAGGAAAGCGGCTCCTGCCCGGCGGCGCGGGCGATCTCGTCGATGAAGCTCTCGGTGAAGAAGCAGGTGTAGCTGTGCGCGCCACCGCGCCACAGCCCGGTCTCGAGCCCGGTCTCCGCCGCGACATGGTCGACCGCGATGTTGGCGATGCCATAGCCGGGCACGGCGCCGGCCGCGGGGCCGCCGTCCGGGCGGAAGAAATTGCCGGAAGCGCGCAGCCGGCTCGCTGCCGCCGCCGCCGCGTCGGGCGCCGCGATCAGGGCGCGCCAGCCCTGGATCTGTCCGCCCGAGACCCAGGCGGTCATCTGCGCCGCCGCCGGCGGGCGCAGCGTGTCGCGCTGGATCTCCTGGATGCGCGGCCAGGTGACCTGGACCGGCTGGCCGACCTCGACCGCGATCACCGCCGCCTGCTCGATCGCGTCGGTCTCCAGCTTGCGGCCATAGCCGCCGCC
>JAYRLF010000282.1:0-5853 GCA_041905385.1 Allosphingosinicella sp. | reverse complement strand
CAGTTCTGCCGCACGACGATGGCGTCGGCCGGGATCGAGCGGACCTGTTCGATGAAGCGGGCCAGATGCCACGCCACCTGCGGGTCGGTCGGTCGATAGTCGGCCTGGGCGGGCGCGACCGCCTGCGCCTGGCCGAGATTGTCGACCTGCACCACCCAGGGCACGACCGTCCCGCGCGCCGACTGCCAGACGAGAGCGGCGGCGAAGGCGGCGGACAGGATCAGGCAGCCGAAGGCCATGAGGCGCCAGTTTTTCGCCTGCACGCGGGCCGAGCCGATGCGCTCGTCCCAGACCTGCGCGGCCCTTTGATAGGGAGTCTCGGGTTCGGGGGTTTTTCCGTAGTGGGTCCCGGGGCGTTTGAAGAAGCTCATGTGCGGTCGCTTTCGGAGAGATTGATGGAGGAGCCGCCGCCATGGCCGTCGCCCGAACGGATCGCGTGGGCGGCGAGGGTGACACCGTGACTCATGGCTTGGCCGCGCCGCATGCGCTGGGCCCAGGCTGGTGGTCCGTCGGCGGCCGGGGTGCTCGCGGCTGCGCCGGCGTCGCCCGCGACCGTGCCCATGCTCGATGAGCCGCCGGTCGCGCCGAAACCGACTTTGGCGCCGGCTGAGAAGCTGGACTTGACGCCCTGGGCAGCACGGCGAAGGGGCGAGACCGCCGCACTGCCGGCTGCACGTGCGACACCGCCGAGGCCGGAAGCAATGCCGGCAGCGCCCGATTGGCCCAAGGCGCCGAGGCTGTAGGCCGCCGAGGTCGCGCCGGCCGCGGCCGCGCCGCCCCTTATGGCTGTGGCGCCGCCGGACAGGGTTGCGGCGCCGCCTCGCAGGGCGAGACCGGCCGCGCCGCCGGCGGCCAGTGCGGCGCCACCCACCGCGAGGCCGGTGCCGACCGCCGCACCCGCGCCGAGCTGGGGACCGCCCGACACGATGCCATTGGCGATGCCGGGACCGAATATGCCGAGGCCGAGAAGGGAAAGAGCCGCTAGAACAACGGCCATGGCGTCGTCGATGGTCGGCGTCGCGCCGCCGAAGCCGGCGGTGAACTGGCTGAACAGCGTCGAACCGATGCCGATGATGACGGCGAGCACCAGAACCTTGATGCCGGAGGAGATGACGTTGCCGAGCACCCGCTCGGCCATGAACGCCGTCTTGCCGAACAGGCCGAACGGGATGAGCACGAAGCCAGCCAGGGTGGTCAGCTTGAACTCGATCAAGGTGATGAAGAGCTGGATCGCGAGGATGAAGAAGGCGAGCAGGACCAAGGCCCAGGCGAACAGCAGGCAGGCGATCTGGATAAAATTCTCGAAGAAGGAGACCCAGCCCATCAGGTCGGAAATGGATTCGAGCAGCGGGCGGGCGGCGTCGAGGCCGGTCTGGGCGACGCGGCCGGGCCGCATCAGATCCTGCACGGAAAAGCCGGTGCCGGATGCCTGAAGGCCGAGGCCGGCGAAGCTTTCGAAGACGATCCGGGCGAGATTGTTCCAGTTGCCGATGAGGTAGGCGAACACGCCGACGAACAGCGTCTTCTTCACCAGGCGCGCGACGATGTCGTCGTCCGCGCCCCAGCTCCAGAATAGGGCGGCCAGCGTCACGTCGATGACGATGAGCGTCGTCGCGATGAACGCCACCTCGCCGCCGAGCAGGCCGAAGCCGGAGTCGATGTAGTTTGTAAAGACCCCGAGGAAGTTGTCGATTACGCCGCTGCCACCCATGATTCACAGCCCCTCGTCGGACCGCGGCGGTGGGGCGGTGCGGTTGCCGAGGAAACGCTCGCGGGTCTCGGCCCAGACGCGCAGGCATTCGGGGTCGCCGGCGGCGGCCTCGCCGAGCTGCTGGCACCGGCGCTGGCCTTCGCGGAGCGGATCGCGCGCGGGCTCGAGGACGGGCGCCGGCTGGAGCGCGGGCGCCTCGTCTTTCCGGGTCATCTCGATCGCGGTCGCGGTGATCGCGAAGGCGATGAAGACGATGGCGCCGAGCCGGGCGAGCATTTTGCCGTCCACGCCGCCGCCCTCAGTTGCCGCCCGGGAACATCCGGGCATTCCCCGGCTGGTATCCGGAGCCGGGCGTCAAGAAACGGCGGCGCTGTTCGCGTCCCTGCTCGGCCGCCGCCGCACGCTCCGCATCCGTCAACGCCTGCGCCCGGCCGTTCGCGGCGACGACCGCGATGAGGTCCGCGATCTGCTGCGACTGGAGGGCGAGGAGCTGGTTGCCGGCTTGCGTGGCTTGCAGCGCGCCGGTCGCGCTCTGGCTCTGTCCGACAAGCGCGGCCATTTCGGCGCGATTGGTGTCGATGTTGCCGACGACGCCGGCCTGAACGCGCATGGCGTCTTGGAGCCCGGCCACCGTGTTCTGCCAGCGGGAGCGCGCATCGGCGACGAGCTGCCGGTCGGATGTCGAGAGCGAGATATTGCCGTACTGACTCTGGAACACCTGGTCGATCTGCTGGACATCAAAGGCGATGCGCTGTGCCTGCGCGAGAAGCTGCTGCGTGCGCTGCACCGATTGCTGGAGCTGCTGGAGCGCGGAGTAAGGCAGGCTTGCGAGGTTGCGGGCCTGGTTGATCAGCATCTGCGCTTCGTTCTGGAGGCTCTGGATCTGGTTGTTGATCTGCTCCAGCGCGCGTGCCGCCGACAGCACGTTCTGCACATAGTTGGTGGGGTCGTAGACGATCCATTGGGCGGCGGCCGGCGGCGCGAAGACGGGTGAGACGGCGATCGAGAACGAGAGGATGGATGCGGCGAGAAACGCCGCACGCGAACGACGGATGGTCATGGCGTGGTCTCCAGATTGTTGAGGTCGGGAATGAGGTCGGCGGCCCAGCCGACATCGCGGGCGCGCAGCCAGGCCGACAGGAAGCCGTCGCGGCCATGCTCGGCGAGGATCGACTGGATGGCGGTCTGGTCGGATTTCGAGGAGGCCGCGCAGAGCGCCAGCGCAACCTCGGACAGGCCGAGCTCGAACAGCCGGTTGCCGCGGCGGGACTGGCAGTAGTAGTCGCGCTTGGGCGTGGCGCGCGCGAGGATCTCGATCTGGCGGTCGTTGAGGCCGAAGCGCCGGTAGATGGCGGTGATCTGCGGCTCGATCGCGCGTTCGTTCGGGAGCAGAAGCCGCGTCTGGCAGCTCTCGATGATGGCCGGCGCGATCGCGCTGCCGTCGATGTCGGCGAGCGACTGCGTGGCGAAGATGACCGAAGCGTTCTTTTTGCGCAGCGTCTTCAGCCATTCGCGGAGCTGCGCCGCGAAGCCCTCGTCGTCGAGCGCGAGCCAACCTTCGTCCACGATCAGCAGCGTCGGCCGCCCGTCGAGGCGATCACCGATGCGGTGGAAGAGATAGGCAAGGACGGCCGGCGCAGCGCCAGCCCCGATCAACCCTTCGGTCTCGAAGGTCTGGACCGAGGCCTGCCCGAGATGCTCACTCTCGGCGTCGAGCAACCGGCCATAGGGGCCGCCGACACAATAGGGGCGCAGCGCCTGCTTGAGATCGTTTGATTGCAGTAGGACCGTGAGGCCCGTGAGCGTGCGTTCTTCGACTGGGGCGGAGGCCAGCGATGTCAGGGCGGTCCAGAGATGCTCCTTCACCTCCGGCGTGATCGTCACGCCTTCGCGTGTGAGGATCGCAACGATCCAGTCGGCGGCCCAGGCGCGCTCGTATGTCTCGGGGATGCGGGCAAGCGGCTGCAATGAGACTGAGGTCTGTGCCACATCGGTGAGGTCGCCGCCGAGGTCGTGCCAGTCGCCGCCCATGGCGAGCGCGGCGGCGCGGATCGAGCCGCCGAAGTCGAAGGCGAACACCTGTGACCGCGGATAGCGCCGGAACTGGAGCGCCATCAGCGCGAGCAGGACGGACTTGCCGGCACCAGTCGGGCCGACGACGAGTGTGTGGCCGACGTCGCCGACGTGAAGCGAAAACCGGAACGGGGTGCTTCCCTCGGTCTTGCCGTAGAGCAAGGGGGGCGACCCGAAGTGCTCGTCCCGTTCCGGCCCCGCCCACACCGCCGAGAGCGGGATCATGTGGGCGAGATTGAGCGTGGAGATCGGTGGCTGGCGGACGTTGGCGTAGACATGGCCGGGCAGCGAGCCGAGCCAGGCATCCACGGCGTTGATGCTCTCGGGCATCGCGGTGAAGTCGCGACCCTGAACGACCTTCTCCACCAGGCGCAGCTTCTCGTTGGCGGCGCGCGGATCGGCGTCCCAGACGGTGACGCTCGCGGTCACATAGGCTTGCCCGGCAAAGTCGGCGCCCAACTCCTGCAGGGCCAGGTCGGCGTCCGCCGCCTTGTTCGCCGCATCGGTGTCCACGAGGACCGAGGCCTCGTTGGTCATCACCTCCTTCAGGATCGCGGCGATCGACTTGCGCTTGGCGAACCACTGGCGGCGGATGCGTGTCAGCAGCCGGGTGGCGTCGGTCTTGTCGAGCAGGATCGCCCGCGTCGTCCACCGATACGGGAACGGCAGCCGGTTGAGATCGTCGAGCAGGCCGGGCGTGGTCGCGGTCGGAAACCCGACGATCGTGAGGATCCGCAGATGCGTATCGCCGAGACGCGGCTCCAGGCCGCAGGTGAGCGGCTGATCGGCGAGTAGCGCGTCGAGATAGATCGGCGTTTCCGGGACGCGGACGCGATGGCGTTTGGTCGAGACGGTCGAATGCAGATAGGTCAGCGTCTCGCCGTCATCGAGCCAGCGGCACTCCGGCATGAAGCCTTCGACGAGCTGGAGCACGCGGTCGATGCGGTCGATGAAGGACGCCAGGCTCTCATGCGGATCGACGCCCGCATGGTCGCGCCCTTCATAGAGCCAGGTTTCCGCGCGCGCGGCGTCCTCGGCCGGCGGCAGATAGAGGAAGGTCAGGAAGTAGCTCGACTCGTAGTGCGTGCCGGCTTCCTCGAAATCTGCTTTCCGCTCGGCGTCGACGAGGGCCGAGGCGGCATCGCCGAAGCGGCTCGTAGGATAGGTGGCCGCTTCGTGCCGCTGTGCCTCCACGAAGATCGCCCAGCCCGATCCAAGGCGGCGGAAGGCGTTGTTGAGGCGGCCGGCCACCGCCACCAACTCGGCGGCCACTGCAGAATCGAGATCAGGACCGCGGAAGCGTGCGGTGCGCTGAAAGCTTCCGTCCTTGTTGAGGATGACACCTTCGCCGACCAGGGCCGCCCAGGGCAGGAAGTCTGCGAGGCGGCTTGCAGTGCGGCGGTATTCGGCAAGGTTCATCATGGCTCCGCCTCAGACCGTGAGATGGCCGGGGATGCGCAGATGCCGGCGGCCGACTTCCACGAAGAGCGGGTCGCGCTTCGCCGCCCAGACCGCGGCGAAGTGGCCGATCGCCCAGATTGCGAGACCGACGAGCCAGAGCCGCAGGCCGAGCCCGACCGCGCCGGCCAGCGTTCCGTTCATGATGGCGATGCTTCGCGGGGCGCCGCCGAGCAGGATGTGCTCGGTCAGCGCCCGGTGGACCGGAACGGAGAAGCCCGGCACCTCGTCGGCGTGTTGCAGGCCGCCCGCCATCAGACCAGCGCCCCGCCGCCGAAGGAGAAGAACGAAAGGAAGAAGCTCGAGGCCGCAAATGCGATCGAGAGACCGAAGACGATCTGGATCAGCCGGCGGAAGCCGCCACTGGTGTCGCCGAATGCCAGCGTCAGGCCGGTGACGATGATGATGATCACCGCGATGATTTTGGCGACTGGGCCTTCGATGGACTCGAGGATGGATTGCAGCGGCGCTTCCCACGGCATGGAGGAGCCGGAAGCGTGAGCGGCAGGTGCGAGAAAGACGCTGATGGCCAGCGCCGAGGCAGCGGCCGCCAGGCGCTGGCGGCCGGCTGAGAACTGTCGGATCATGCGGGGTCTCCGTTCGGGGGGTGG
>JAYRLF010000281.1:0-5871 GCA_041905385.1 Allosphingosinicella sp. | reverse complement strand
AAGAAGATGCCGAACGAGGCGTTGAAGATGCTCTGGGTGAAGAGCGAGAGCATGATCAGGCCGGGAACGATGAAGGCGCCGTAGGGCACGCCGCCGATCTCGGTCATCCGCGATCCGATCGCGGCGCCGAACACGACGAAATAGAGCGAGGTGGTGATGACCGGCGTCACCAGGCTCTGCCACAGGGTGCGCAGCGCCCGCGCCATCTCGAACCGGTAGATCGCCCAGATGCCGTGGATGTTCATGCGCTCACTCCTTCGGGGCCTTCCGGGCGATGGACCAGGCTGACGAAGATGTCCTCGAGCGAGCTCTGCTTGGTCTGCAGGTCCTTGAAGCCGATGTTGAGGTCGCGCATCCGGCCGAGCAGGGACGGGATGCCGGTGCGCTCAGCCTGGCTGTCGAACACGTAGAGCAGGTCATGGCCCTCGCCCTTGAGGGTGAGGTTCCACTCCGAGAGCTCGGCCGGGATCGTTGTCATCGGCTCGCTGAGATGGAGCGTCAGCTCGCGCTTGCCGAGCTTCTTCATCAGCGCATTCTTCTCGTCGACCAGGATCAGCTCGCCCTTGCTGATCACGCCGACCCGGTCGGCCATCTCCTCGGCTTCCTCGATATAATGGGTGGTGAGGATGATGGTGACGCCGCTTTCGCGCAGCTGCCGGACCAGGTTCCACATGTCGCGGCGCAGCTCGACGTCGACGCCGGCGGTCGGCTCGTCGAGGAACAGGATCTCGGGCTCGTGGCTGAGCGCCTTGGCGATCATCACCCGGCGCTTCATCCCGCCGGACAGCTCCATGATCTTGGCCTTGCGCTTGTCCCAGAGCGACAGCTCCGTCAGCACCTTCTCGACATGGGCAGGATTGGGCGGGCAGCCGAACAGGCCGCGGCTGAACGTCACCGTCGCGATCACGCTCTCGAACGCGTCGGTGTGGAGCTCCTGCGGCACCAGCCCGATCTTGCGCCGGGCCATGCGATAGCCGGTCTGGTGGTCGTGGCCGTCGACCATGACCGTGCCGGCGCTCGGCGTCACGATGCCGCAGACGATGTTGATCATCGTCGTCTTGCCGGCGCCGTTCGGCCCGAGCAAAGCGAAGATCTCGCCCTTCGCAATGTCGAGGTCGAGCGGCTTCAGCGCCTGCAGGCCCGATGCGTAGGTCTTGCTCAGCCCCCGGATCGAGATCACCGGATCCATGCTTTCCTCACTTCCTCGACTCTAGATGCGCGAACCAGTCGCTGCCCCCAATGTACAGACGCCGACCCGCCCCAAGCACCGCATTTGGCCAAAGGACAAGAGCGGAGCGGCCCGGCGCAGCGATTATTGCGGCGGCGGGATCGGCGGATCCTCGGTCTTCTCGTCGACCGCGAAGCCGTGCTTCAGCAGCATCGGCACGTTCGCGAGCGCGAAGATGAAGGTCGCCGGCAGGAAGAACCACAATTTGAAGCTGACCCAGGTGTCGGTCGTGGTACTGCGCCAGACCGCCTCGTTGAGCACCGCCATGAACAGGAAGAAGCCGATCCAGTTGCGGGTCAGCAGGTGCCAGCCGCGGTCGGTCAGGCCGGGATAGGCGGCGCCGAGCACGAGCTTCAGCAGGTTGCGGCCGGTATACATGCCGAAGGTCAGCAGCGCCGCGACCACCGCATAATAGATGGTCGGCTTGATCTTGATGAAGGTCTCGTCGTGCAGCCAGATGGTGAGGCCGCCGAACACGACCACCATCAACCCGGAGAACCAGAGCAAGGGCGAGATGTGACGGTAGCGGATCTGCGAGATCAGCATCGCGATGATCATCGCGATCATGAACACGCCGGTCGCGACGAAGATCTTCAGCGTGCTCGGGACCGGCGCGAGGAAGTTGGTGAGGAAGAAGGCGAGCAGCGGGCCGAGGTCGAGGAGCAGGCGCGCGCCGGTGGTGGGGCCGGTGGGGGTGGCGGCCGCTGCGGTTTTCTCGTTGGAACTCATGCATTTGGGGTCCTGAAAAAGGTTCCCCTCCCTGAGTACAGGGAGGGGTTAGGGGTGGGTTGGTCTCCACCTGCAGTGCGTTTCCGGAGGCTTACCCACCCCCGGCCCCTCCCTGCGTGCAGGGAGGGGAGTGCGTCCTGCCCCCTCACGACTGGACCCCGGCAATCGCCCGCGCCGCTTCGGCGGGATCGAAGGGCCGCAAATCGCCCATGCCTTCGCCGACGCCGATGGCGTGGATCGGGAGGCCGTAGCGGTCGGCGGCGGCGACCATGACGCCGCCGCGGGCGGTGCCGTCGAGCTTGGTCATCACCAGGCCGGTGACGCCGGCGACCTCGCGGAACACTTCGATCTGGGACAAAGCGTTCTGGCCGGTGGTCGCGTCGAGCACGAGCACGACGTCGTGCGGCGCCGCCGGGTTCAATCGGCCGAGCACGCGGCGGATCTTGGCGAGCTCGTCCATCAGGTCGCGCTTGTTCTGGAGCCGCCCGGCCGTGTCGACGATCAGCACGTCGATCCCCTCGGCGGTCGCCCTCTTGACGCCGTCGAACACGATCGCCGAGCTGTCCGAGCCTTCCGGTCCGGCGATGACCGGAACGCCGGCGCGGTCCGCCCAGATCTGCAATTGCTCGATCGCCGCCGCCCGGAAGGTGTCGCCGGCGGCGAGCAGCACCGAATAATCCTGCTCCATGAACAGATGGGCGAGCTTGGCGATGGTCGTCGTCTTGCCCGAGCCGTTGACGCCGACCACCAGGATCACCTGCGGCCGCGGGAAGGCGTCGATCTCGAGCGGCTCGGCGACCGGGCGGAGGATCTTCTCGAGCTCCTGTGCCACCACCTCGCGGATCGCCGCCTCGTCGATGCCGCGCTCGAACTTCTCCTCGGCGAGGCGGGCGCGGACCTTGGCGGCGGTGGTCGGGCCGAGATCGGACGCGACCAAGGCCTCCTCGATCGCGTTGAGCGTGGTCTCGTCGAGACTCGTCCTGGTGAGCAGCCCGGTGAGGTTCTCGCCGAGCCGGTCCGAGGTCTTGCGGAAACCGAGCCGCATCCGGTCGTACCAGGTGGTGTCGGTCACGCGGGGACTCCGATCAGCAGGTCGCCTTCGACGGCGGTGATGGTGACGGGCACGACCTTGCCTATGTCGTCACCGCGCGTCTCCCAGCCGCTTCCCGGCGAAGGCCGGGATCCAGGATGCGCAAGCGATTGAGAAGAGGCGCCGTTCTGGGCCCCGGCCTTCGCCGGGGAACGAAGGAGGGGAGGGGCTTTTTGGACGCGGACCGCAGCAAAATTCTCGGCGTGGCCGAGGCCGTCCGCGCGTTCGACCAGCACGCGCTGGGTCGTGCCCACGAGTCCCTGCAGCCAGGCCGACTTCTGCCGCGCGCAGGCCTCGCGCAGGCGGCGGGCGCGCTCCTTGACGGTCGGCGGCGGCACTTGCGGCATCCGCGCCGCGGGCGTTCCGCGCTTCGGCGAGAAGGGGAAGATGTGGCCCATCACCACGTCGCATTCCCCGATCAGCCTCACGCTGTTCTCGTGCATCTCCTCGCTCTCGGTCGGGAAGCCGGCGATCAGGTCGGCGCCGATCGCGATCTCGGGGCGCTTGGCCTTGAGGCGGGCGACCGTCTCGATCGCCTCGGCGCGGCTGTGGCGGCGCTTCATCCGCTTCAGCACCATGTCGTCGCCGGCCTGGAAGCTCATGTGGAGGTGCGGCATGAATCGCGGCTCGCCGGTCGCCAGATCGAACAGGCGATCGTCCAGCTCGATACAGTCGAGCGAGGACAGGCGCAGCCGCGGCAAAGCGGGCACGTGGCGCAGGATCCGCTCGATCAGCTGGCCGAGCGTCGGCGCGCCGGGCAGATCTGGGCCGTAGCTGGTGACGTCGACGCCGGTCAGTACGACCTCCTGGAAGCCCTCGTCGACCAGCGCCTTGATCCGGTCGACGACCAGGCCGGCCGGGACCGAGCGGCTGTTTCCGCGGCCATAAGGGATGATGCAGAAGGTGCAGCGATGGTCGCAGCCATTCTGCACCTCGACGAAGGCGCGCGAGCGCTCGGCGAAGCCGGCGATCAGGTGCGGCGCCGTGTCGCGGACCGCCATGATGTCGGAGACTCGGATTTCGGCGCCACCCGTCTCCCCAGCGAATGCTGGGGTCCAAGCCGATTCCGAGCGCTTCACCGCGTCCGCTTGGATCCCAGCATTCGCTGGGATGACGGAATAGGTTGCAGCGAGCATCTTCTCGCGATTGCCGACCACGAGATCGACCTCGGGCATGCGCGCGAACACTTCCGGCTCGACCTGGGCGGCGCAGCCGGTCACCAGCACCCGGGCGTCGGGGCGGGCGCGCTTGGCCTTGCGGATCGCCTGGCGGGTCTGGCGCACCGCCTCGTTGGTGACGGCGCAGCTGTTGACGATCACCAGGTCGTCCTGGTCCGCGGCGAGGCGGCGCATCGCCTCGCTCTCGGCGGCGTTGAGCCGGCAGCCCAGGGTGATGATCTCGGGTCCGCTCACAGGTCGAGCTCGCCGCTGAAGACATGGGTGGCCGGCCCGGTCATCCGGATCGTCTCGCCGGGCGCCCATTCGATCGTCAGCGCGCCGCCGGGCAGGTGCACCTCGACCGGCCCGCGCACGAGGCCGCGCCCGATGGCGGCGACCGCGGTCGCGCAGGCGCCGGTGCCGCAGGCCTGGGTGAGGCCGGCGCCGCGCTCCCAGACGTGGAGCCGGATCGCTCCGTCATGGATCGAGGCGACGTTGACGTTGATCCGCTCCGGGAAAAGCGGGTCATGCTCGATGATCGGTCCCAGCCGGCCGAGATCGACCTTCGCCGAATCCGCGACGAAGAAGATGACGTGGGGATTGCCGACCCGGACCGCGGCCGGCTGCTCCAGCTCTTCCCAGCCGACCGGCATCGCCGCCGTGTCCATCGCGTAAGCGAGCGGGATCTCGTCCCAGGCGAATTTCGGCTGGGCGAACTCGATGGTCGCGCCGGCGCCGTCGGCCGAGGCGTGGAGGATCCCGGCCACGGTCTCGATCGACGTGCTGCCGCCCTCGAGCCAGGCGACGCAGCGGGTCGCGTTGCCGCAGGCCTCGACCTCGCCGCCGTCGCAATTCCAGATCCGCATCCGGACGTCGGCGACGTCCGACGGCGAGAGCAGGATCAGCTGGTCGCAGCCGACGCCGCGATGCCGGTCGGCGATGGCCCGCACCCGCGCCGCGTCCAGCGCCACCTCGCCCGCGCGCGCGTCGAGGATGACGAAGTCGTTGCCGAGGCCGTGCATCTTGTGGAACCGGGTCATTGCGAGAGGCGATCTAGGGAGTGGGGGAGGGCAAGTCCACCTGTGGTGCGGCGGTTGCCGGCTGTGGGGCGGGGAGGCTGGGTAAAGTGCACAAAGTGCACACATGCGGCGGCGTTGCGATGTTAAATCCTCTCTGTCGCGAAGCGATGGGGAGGGATGGGCAGGTCCCCCTGTCCCCCGGACAGGGCTTTGGCTCGCGGGGCGAGCCAAACCTGCCCATCGCGCGCGAAGCGCGTGGTGAGGGGCTATCGGCGCCTCTTGCCCCTCCATGAGGCTTCGCCTCACAGGGAGGATAGCCGTGGCCCAACTCCTCCAGCGATGGAAGTTCACAAAAATGCCCAGGGACGTGTGAACTTCGTGAACTTTACCCGGTTCGCAATGCGTGCCGGGGCGGCCCGAGGCAGGCGCATTTGCTTCTGTCAACGATGAGAAAGAGCCGCGTGTCAGTGCATTTTGCATAGCAGATGCGGATGCGCATGTCGAGAACAAATATGGAACATGGGGGTTATTCCCCTCCCTGAGTACAGATTGGCCGGCGGACCATGTCCCACATGGTCCTTTGGATCCGGCCAATGGGTTAGGGGTGGGTTGGTCTCCACCGGCAGTGACTCTCCGGAAACGCACCCA
>JAYRLF010000280.1:0-5889 GCA_041905385.1 Allosphingosinicella sp. | reverse complement strand
CATCCCGCCAGCAACGCGCGAGGTCCGCAACGGAGCCCGCGAAACTAGCGGAGGGCTTCGAGTTCGATCCCCTTGGTCTCGCGCGCCAACAAGGCGCTGACCCCGCTGATCGCGCAGCTGACGCCGAGATAGATCGCGACCGGCATGGCCGAGCCATAGTCGCGGTAGAGCCAGAGCGCGAAGATCGGCGCCAGCGAGCCGGCGATGATCGAGGTCAGCTGATAGGCGATCGACACGCCCGAATAGCGGATCCGGGTCGGGAACAGCTCGGAGATGAAGGCCGCCTGCGGTCCGTACATCGCGCCGTGCAGGACCAGCCCGACGACGATCGCCAGCACCACAGCGCCGTCATTGCCGCTGCCGAGCAAGGGGAAGAAGGCGAAGGCCCAGACGGCAAGGCCGAAGCCGCCGAACGCATAGACCGGACGCCGCCCGATCCGGTCCGACAAGGCGGCGAACAGGGGAATGGCCAGGAACTGCACGGCCGCGCCGATCAGCAGCGCGTTGAGGGCGAGGCTGCGGCTCTCCGCTGCGACGTCGACCAGGAAGGTGAGCGAGAAGACCGTGACGATGTAATAGGAAATGTTCTCGCCCCAGCGCAGGCCCGAGCCGAGCAGCACCGCGCCCGGCCGCTCACGGATGACGTCGAGCGCCGGCAGCTTCGGCGGCGCCTCCGCCTCCTCGATCGCCGCCTCGAACATCCGGCTCTCCGACACGCGGTTGCGGATGTACCAGCCGATCACCAGCAGCAGCGCCGACAGCAGGAACGGAATCCGCCACCCCCAGGCGAGGAAATCCGCCTCGTCCTGCAGGCCCGCCATCAGGGCGAGGATGCCGGCGGCGAGCAGATTGCCCGCGGCGACGCTCGCCTGCGGCCAGCTCGCCCAGAAGCCGCGCCGGGCGGCGTCGCCATGCTCGGCGACCATCAGCACCGCCCCGCCCCATTCGCCGCCGACCGCGAAGCCCTGGACCAGCCGCAAAAGGATCAGGGCGATCGGCGCCCAGACGCCGATCTGCGCATAAGTGGGCAGCAGCCCGATCAGCACCGTGGCGACGCCCATCATCACCAGGCTTAGCATCAGCAATTTCTTGCGGCCGATCCGGTCGCCGAAATGGCCGAAGACGATGCCGCCCACCGGCCGCGCGACGAAGCCGAGCGCATAGGTGCCGAAGGCGAGGAAGGTGCCGACGATCGGATCGGACGAGGGGAAGAACAGCCGGTTGAAGACCAGGGCCGCCGCCGACCCGTAGAGGAAGAAATCGTACCACTCGATCGTGGTGCCGACCATCGAGGACAGGATCACCCGCCGCAGCGGCGTCGGTTCATGGCCCGGCCGTTCGTCCACCCGGTCCGTCATGTGCAACGCCATTCGCCGGCCCAGCGCTGCTCGGTCTCGGTGCGCCGGTTCGTCACGTTGAGACGCGCGGCCACGCCCGCGCTGTCGGTTCTCCCGATCGAGATGCTGATCTGGCGATCCTCCAGGAAAATGCCGGTCTCGTCGGGCGGAGTGGTCTGGACGAAATGACGCAGGTCGCCCCCGACCCGCGCCACGGCGTCCAGCCGGGACGCGGCGACCAGCACCGCGCCGTTGCGAAGGAAGCGGCACATGGCGGCGCCCTCATCGAACGAGGCCAGGTCCTCCGACCGGAGCGGCTCGATCGCCGCGGTTCCGGCCTTATTGTCTTCCATCACGTTGCCGGGCGTGGAGAGTTGCCGGATTTGATTCGTGTCCAGCGCCTCGTTCGACCCCCCTGCCCCGCCGCAGCCGGCCAGCAGCAACAGTGCGAACGCCGCCGGCCGCATCAATAGCCCATCAGCGCGAGCACCTCGCGGCGGCTGCGTTCGTCGTCGCGGAACACGCCCATCATCCGGCTGGTGGTCATCATCACCCCCGGGGTCCGCACCCCGCGTGCGGTCATGCAGGCGTGGCTCGCCTCGATCACGACGGCGACGCCGAGCGGATTGAGGTGCGCGCAGATGCAATCGGCCACCTGCGCCGTCAGCCGCTCCTGGACCTGCAGCCGCCGCGCATAGCCGTGCAGGACGCGGGCGAGCTTCGAGATGCCGACGACGCGGTCGCGCGGCAGATAGGCGATCGCCGCCTTGCCGATGATCGGCGCCATGTGATGCTCGCAATGCGACTGGAACGGGATGTCCTTGAGCAGCACGATCTCGTCATAGCCGCCCACCTCCTCGAAGGTCCGGCTGAGATGGACGGCGGGATCCTCCTCATAGCCGCGCGCATATTCGCGCCACGCCCGCGCCACCCGCGCCGGCGTGTCGGCCAGGCCCTCGCGATCGGGATCGTCGCCGGCCCAGCGGATCAGGGTCCGGACGGCTTCCCGGACGTCCTTCGGCACCGGAATCTTGCGCGGCTCGTCGATCAGGTCGCCGTCGTCCGGATCACCCTTGCTCACTGTCATTTCTTGCTCCCTGGCCGGCGCGAATACACGCCGGCAGCATGAAACTCCACCGGCCAGACTTCGCAAACATGCGTCATGATTTTGTAGGAGAAATTGTAGCGCGGATATGATAGTTCTCTTTTTGTTCTGGTCGGGCTCGAGAGAAAGGCTCGCCATGTTTCAGATGACGCGCAGAGTGGGCCAGGCGAGGGGCGTCGGGCCCGTTACGGACAGCAGCCTGCCATGCTCGCTCGCTCTTCAGGACGCTCGCATCGAGGCGGATTTGAGGGGTGGACGGTGATTCGGCGTATCTTCCGCCAAACGGCGCTTGTTCTGCTTGGTTTGCTTGCGGTCGGTCTCCTTGCCCTCCTCTTCTTTGACTATCGCGAACGCATCGCTCGAGGCGAGCAGGTTCAACGGGATTTCCTTGGACGAGTGATCGCGACGCGCGATTCAATGGTAAGGATGTACCCAGGAATGGTGGCAACCGACGGCGGTGCCTCTCATTGGATCTACGGGTTGGAGCCGGGCCGATTCGAAAGAGAAGTGCATTCCCGCCTGAGCCCGCCGACCGAGGTGGACAATTCAGGGGAGCGAGACCGATACTGCGGACGAACACGCGCGAGTGCTTCCTCGTAAATCATACAGACGAGCGAAGACC
Source organism: Allosphingosinicella sp. (assembly GCA_041905385.1). Lineage (GTDB taxonomy): Bacteria > Pseudomonadota > Alphaproteobacteria > Sphingomonadales > Sphingomonadaceae > Allosphingosinicella. Next base: position 2,825 of record JAYRLF010000280.1, on the reverse strand, counting down.
CCATCATCCGATTATCCATCAAATCATCCTGGGGAATGCGACGCTTCAAATCTTTGTCTCTTATCCCTGAGTTGGACGGGGGCGGATGACGCGGCGCTCTGGCGACCGGAGTGGCGCGGGCGTTCGCAATCGCCCTAGTCGCTCCACAGGCAGAATGGCTTGCCAGCGAAGCCCCCGCAGGGAGCGAAGGCTGGTGACCCCGACAGGATTCGAACCTGTGACCTACTGATTAGGAATCAGTCGCTCTATCCTGCTGAGCTACGGGGCCGTTTCCGAGAGCGCGATGTGGCGGAAGGCGGCCACGAAATCAATTCTCGGTGCTCAATTCTCCTCGCCGGGCTCGGCCACCGGAAAGGGCAATGGCGCGACCGGAATGCCGTCCTCGGCCAGGCTCTGCGCGTCCTCGCGGCTGGCGCGACCGTGGATCGCGCGCGCCTCGGCCTCACCGAGATGGATTGCCCGCGCCTCGTCCGGGAAGCGGTCGCCGACATGCTCGCTATTCTCGAGCATCTTGCGCTGCAGCGACGCCATCTCGGCCAGCATCTTCTTCATCGCCGCCGGCGACGTGTCGGCCCCCTGATTGCCCTTGGCGCCGACGGCCGGCGCCATCGGCGCCTTGTCGATTTCGCCGGCGCCGCAGATCGGACAGGAAACGAGGCCCCGTCCCTTCTGCGTCTCATAGTCGGCGGTCGAGCCGAACCAGCCTTCGAAGACATGGCCTTGCGGGGCGCATTTGAGATCGAACACGATCATGACGCGAACGGCTCCGGCTGGGGAATCGGCCGTCTGTGCCAGATCGCTGGAATGCGCTGGCGAACCGCCTCGACCTTGGCCGGGTCGATCTCGGCAAAGCCGAGACCGGGGCCGTCGCCGCCCATGTCGAGCAGCACCTCGCCCCAGGGATCGACGACCAGCGAATGGCCATAAGTCTCGCGGCCATCCTCGTGCCGGCCGACCTGGGCCGCGGCGATGACGAAGGCGCCGGCCTCGATCGCCCGCGCCCGCATCAGCACGTGCCAATGTGCCTGGCCGGTCGGGACGGTGAAGGCGGCGGGGATGCCGAACAGGGTGGCGCCGTGATTGCTGAGGCGTGTGTAGAGGTCGGCAAAGCGGACGTCGTAGCAGATCGAAAGGCCGAGCATGCCGAGCGGCGTTTCGACCACGACGGCGCGGTCGCCACCCCGATAAGCCGCCGATTCCCGCCAGCTCTCGCCGGTCGGCAGGTCGACGTCAAACAGGTGGATCTTGTCGTAGCGGGCGCGGATCTCGCCGGCGGCGTCGATCACGAAGCCGCGATTGGCGAGCAGCTCACCCTGCTCGGCGAGGATGGCGAGCGAGCCGAGATGGACCCAGATGCCCGCCCTGGCCGCCGCCTCGCGCACCGCGGCGAGCACCGGATCCTCGCGCTCGTGATAGAGATGACGGATCGCGCGGCTGCGGTCGCGGTCGAGCAGGCCGCTCATCTCCGGCGTGAACAGCATCGCGGCGCCGCCGTCCGTGGCCTCGGCGATGCGCGCGACCAAAGCCCGCGCATTGGCCTCCGGATCGATCCCGGTGGTCGACTGGAAGAGGGCGATCCTCATCTGATCCCGAGCAGGGGATCGAGCCCGCCGCGCGCGTCGAGCGCGTAGAGATCGTCGCAACCGCCGACATGACGCCCGTCGATGAAGATCTGCGGCACGGTCATGCGCCCCGGCGCACGCTGCAGCATCTCGGCACGGCGCGGCCCACCCAGCGTGATGTCGAACTCCTCGATGTCGACCCCCTTGGACTGGAGCAAGCGCTTCGCCCGCGTGCAATAGCCGCAAAATGCCTTGGTGTAGATTTCGACCTTCGTCATTCCGCCTGACCCCGTTCCGAGGTGATCGGCACGATCCGCCTTGTCAATGATCGCTCCTGCGGCGGGTTCCGAAAGGGTTCAGGCCTGCGGGCCGCAGATCAGCCGGATGAAGCCTTCGCCCTCCACCCGGCAGAGCGCGGCGGCGAGCGTGTCGTAACCCTCTTCGCCGGGCCGTTTCAGCCCGAACACCGGATCGAGATGATTGCGCAGCGGCAGCAATGCGATCGGGCAGGAGACCGGCACCAGCCTGGTCCCGCCCGCCGCCTGCAACGTGGTCAGCAGCCCGCACAGCACGCCGTCGATCGTCGGCCGGCCGAGCACCGCGAGCCGATACTGCCCCTGCTCCTGGGTCACCAGATAGAGATGGCCCGACTGGTGCGGCAGCGCGACCTCGCCGCGTTGGGTGTAGGCGGAATCGGCGCGCTCGGATTCGTGGAAGACGAGATGCGAGGCATCGTCGTCCCAGCTGAAGGTCGTGCGGTAGGACAGGACCGCGCCTTCGGTCATGAAGGAGGGCCGGATCGTCAGATACTCGCCCTCCAGCCAGCGCACCGCCGGGCGCGAATAGGCGCCGAGCCGTTCCTGGGCGATGTCGCCATGGCCGCCATCCTCGTCGGCGCTCCGGCGCGGCCGCAACGACAGGCCGAGCGCGGCCTCGATCCGCACCAGCGTGGCGGTCGTGAACGGCCGCTGCCCGGCGAGCGCCTTCTCGAGCGTCGACAGACTGATCTTGGCGGCATCGGCAAGCCATTGTCGGGTGACGCGGCGACGGCCCAGTTCCTCGCGGATCCGATCCGCCAGCGCATGAGAATCCACTGTCGCTATGCCCCTGCTGCGCCTTCGCGGCCCGTACAAATCCGCACAATGCCGCAACGTTCCACATAGGGCAAGTACTTAGATGGCCCGAAACGGCAATCAATGGCCGACAATCACGCTGGCGAAACAAGTGCTGAAATGAGACTTGGCCATCGTCCAATAGGGAGTA
>JAYRLF010000279.1:0-5891 GCA_041905385.1 Allosphingosinicella sp. | reverse complement strand
GAGTCAATTGGATAGCGGCCGGGCCCAAGGATGTCGGCTGCCGCCTACCCCGTGCCCGCGCTGCAACACTCGCAGAAAAGCACGCTCTACCGGGGATTGTTTCGGCTGTCATCAGGGGCTTGGAACGGGGCTTTGCGGGTTGCAAGCAGGATTGGTTTCGGTCCATAGTCACGGCTGGACGTCTTGATCGCCCGGGGCTGAAGTGGGCGGTGTGGAGGGCAGATGGGGGGCAGCCGCAACATCGCCGTCGGTCTGGGGGCAGCGGGCGTTATCCTCGCTTTCGCCCTCTTTCTGTTTTTTAAGCCGCTGACTGCGCCGGCAATCGCCCAGGGCACGAGCGGCGGCACCTTCGTCGGTGTCGCCACCTGCGGCGGCACCACCTGCCATGGCCGCAGCGAGGGCGACGGCGCCGTCGTCCGCCAGGACGAACTGATGATCTGGCAGGATCCGTCCAGCGCCGCCGGCGCGCACAGCCGCGCCTATGACGTGCTGCGCGATCCGCGCAGCCAGGTGATCGCCCAGCGGCTCGGCATCGGCGAAGCGACGCGCGCGCCGATGTGCCTCGGCTGCCACGCGACTCCCGCCTCGGCCCAGCGCGGCACCCGCTTCCTCGTCAGCGACGGCGTCGGCTGCGAATCCTGCCACGGCGCCGCCTCGGGCTGGCTGTCCAGCCATTATGCGGTCGGCGGCACCCATGCGAACAATGTGTCGCGCGGCCTCGTCGCGCTCGAAAATCCGCGCGTGCGCGCCGGCGTCTGCCTCGACTGCCACTTCGGCAGTGCCGACGAAGGCCAGTTCGTGACCCATCGGATCATGGCCGCCGGCCATCCGCGGATTTCGTTCGAGCTCGACCTGTTCACGACGCTCCAGGCGCACCATCAGGACGATGACGATTATCGGCAGCGCAAGGGCCGCGTCCAGGGCATGCAGACCTGGGCGGTCGGCCAGGCGATGGCGCTCGAGCGCTCGCTGACCCTGTTCGCCTCGCCCTCGCGCGGGACGGAAGGCATCTTCCCGGAATTCTATTTCTTCGACTGCCACTCCTGCCATCGGCGGATCTCGGACGAGCCCAATTTCCGGCCGACCGCGGTCGCCAATCCGGGCCGGCCGATTCCGTCGGGCATGCCGCCCTATAATGACGAGAACATGATCATGCTGAGCGCCGCCGCGCGCGTGGTGGCGCCGGGCCTTGCCGGCCGGTTCGAATCGGCCAGCCGCAACTTCCACCAGGCGATGGCGCGTGATCGCGGCGCCGCTGTGGCGGCGGCCGGCCAATTGCGCGACGCTGCGCGGGCGCTGGCTGCCGCGTTCGCCGCCGCGCCGATGAATCGGACGCAGACCTTCGCAATCATCGATTCGATCACCAGCGAAGCGATCAGCCCGCGCTTCACCGACTATGCGGGCAGCGTCCAGGCGGTGATGGCGACGGACACCTTGTTGTCGGCGCTTGTGAATAGCGGCGAGGTCCAACCGGGGACCGCCAGCCGCATTCGCGCCGACATCAACTCTGCCTATCGCGCGGTGCGCGATCCCAATGAGTATAGTCCCGGTGATTTCCGGGCCAGCCTCGGCCGCGCGGCCGCGGCGATCCGGAGGCTTAGGTGAGACAAAGTACGTCTTTCATTGCCATTGCCGCTTTGCTTCTGGCCTCCTGCGGCGGAGGCAGCACGGGGTCACCTGATCCGCAGCCGAAGGAGCCGGACCCGCCGGTCGGTTCGCAGCCGGTCTTCCAGACCCCGGCTGTCGTCGGGCTGACCGTCGCCGACATCCAGCAAATCATCTCGCAGGGCGTCGCCGAGGCGCAGGCCCAAGGCCAACCGTCCGGATTCGTCGTCATCGACCGGGTCGGCAACGTGCTCGCCGTGTTCATCATGAACGGCACCAACCTGACCCTGCGGACGCCGGCGGCGCCGAACGGGCAGAGCACCGATCTCCAGAATCTGAACCTGCCCGCCCCGGCCGCGGTCGCGGGCGGCATCTCGAAGGCGCTGACCTCCTCCTATTTCTCGTCGGTCGGCGCCGCTTTCTCGAGCCGCACCGCCAACGACATCATCCAGGAGACCTTTCCGCCCTCGGCCGCGACCCGCGGCCTCGAGAGCGGCCCGCTCTTCTCGGTCCAGTTCAGCCAGCTGCCCTGCTCCGACGTCTCCGCGCGCTTCCCGAACCGCGCCGGCACCCATCGCGGCCCGCTCGGCGTCGGCGCCGATCCGGGCGCATTCCCGCTCTACAAAAATGGTGCGGTGGTCGGCTCGGTCGCGGCGATCGGCGACGGCGTCTACGGGTTCGACACCGAATATCTCGACGACGACAACAATGTCGAAGAGGTGATCGCCTATGCGGCGACCGCCGGCTTCCGCCCCGCCGACGAGATCCGCGCCAACCGTTTCTCGGTCGACGGCACCTTGCTGCGCTATTCCGATGCGAGCGACAGCGATGTCCGCAGCACGGGCACGCCGCCGCCCTTCGCGACGATCAACGGCACTGTCGGCACGCTCGTCTCGGTGCGCGGCTATTATGACGCCACGCTCGGCATCCAGCCGGGCACCGCTTATGGCAGCGAGGAATCGGGCGTGCGGCCGGCCACGGCGGCCGAGTTCAACGTTCCCGAGGCCTGGATCGTCAGCAACGGCGCCGGCGTCAACCGCTACCCGCCACGCGCCGGCACCGACGGCGCGGTCGTTCCGCAGCCGCTGACCCTGACCGAAGTCCGGACGATGCTCGAGGAGGCGTTCCTGGTCCAACGCCAGGCGCGCGCCCAGCTGCGCCGGCCGCTCGACAATCGCGCCCAGAACACGATCGTCGTGGTCGACACCTATGGCGAGATCCTCGGCCTCGTTCGCGGCCCCGATGCGCTGGTCGACGCGATCGACGCGGTGCCGCAAAAGGCGCGCACCACCGCCTTCTTCGCCAATCCGGTCGCAGCCGCGGACCTACTCGCGACGCCGACCCCGGGCGTCGCCGATTATGTTGCGGCGGTGCGCACCTTCCTCGGCGATCCGCAGGCGCTGACCGGCAATGTCGCCTTCTCGCTGCGCGCGATCGGCAACATCTCGCGGCCCTGGTTCCCGGACGGCGAGCTGAACCGGCCGCCCGGTCCGCTGTCGGTGCCGATCGAGCGGTTCAACATCTTCTCGACCGGCCTGCAGTCGCGGCTGATCACTCAGGACATCCTCGACCATGTCGGCTTCGTGCTCGGCGCCAATGCGGTCGACGTCCCCCAGATCTGCACCCGCGCGCCGATCATTCCATCGACCGGCCGCAACCGGATCAACAATGGCCTGACCCTGTTCGCGGGCGGTGTGCCGATCTACCGCGCCGGCCGCCTCGTCGGCGCGATCGCCGCTTCGGGCGACGGCGACGACCAGAGCGACATGATCGCCTTCCTCGGCCTGCACAATGCCGGCATTCGTCTCGGCGGCTCGATCGGCAATGCCGATCCGGCAATCCGCTCCGACCGGATCGAAGTGCCGACTGGCAACACGACCACCCGCCTGCGCTACGTGCTGTGCCCGTTCAATCCGTTCATCGGCACGAACGAGCAGAATGTGTGCCAGGGCAAATGACGATCGTCGCCGCCCTCCTCTCGCTGATGACGACGGCGGGGCCGGCGGCCCTGGCGATCGCGCCGGCCAATGAGGGAGTGGCGAGCGCCGAAGGTACAGCGGCCAGCGTGCTGACGTTTTCGCCCACGCAATCCGAGACGGAGACCGAAACCCAGCAGCGGATCCTGCTCGCACTGCAGGACGCCTCTGCCGCCGAGCCGGCGGCCGAAGCCCAGCCGGAGGCGCGCAACGAACGCGGCGAGCCGCCGCCGACGCCGGTCGAGGAGGAGCTGATCGAAGGGCGCCGACGCCCCGACATCCAGCGCGACCTTCCGGACGCGGTCACGCAGGACAATCCCGGCGCGATCCGGTCGCCGCCGCCGGAAGCCTATCCGGCCGACCATATTCCGATCCCGGACCGGTGGCGGCTGATCCAGTCGCTCGGCCTGGTCCGCGAGCGCTGGTGGGACCCGTACAATCAGAACACGCTGAAGGGCGATCGCCCGGTCTGCCTGCCGACCGACGAGGAGCAGGAGCGCCGCCGCGCCGCCGGCCAGCCGCCGTGCCGGACGCCGCGTTTCCTCGGCCTCACCGGCACCGACTGGTTCTTCGCTGCCAGCGCCATCTCCGATTCCGTCGTCGAGGTGCGCAGCTTCCCGATCCCGGTCGGCATCCAGACCACGCAGCGGCCGGACACGAACGACCTGTTCGGCCGCAACAACAGCATTGCGGCGGTGCAGACCTTCCTGTTCGGCGCGTCGCTGATCAAGGGCTCGACCGCCTACAAGCCGCCCGACGTCGAATGGCGCGTGCTGCTCGCCCTCCAGGGCAATTATGTCGACGTGCCCGAGCGGCGCATCCTCGACGTGCGCCCGTCGATCGGCAGCAACCGTTTCGACTATGCGCTCGGGGTTCAGGAAGCCTTCCTGGATTACCACCTCACCAACACGTCCTACAAATACGACTTCTACTCGATCCGGGTCGGCATCCAGCCGTTCAACCTCGATTTCCGCGGCTTCCTCTTCCAGGACAGCCAGCTCGGATTCCGGCTGTTCGGCAATCGCGACAACAACCGCTTCCAATTCAACTTCGCGGCGATCTGGCGGCTCGAGAAGGACACGAATTCGGGCCTCAACAACCTGTTCCAGACGCCGCGCCAGGATTGGGTGCTGCACGCCAACGTCTACCGGCAGGATTTTCCGGTCATCAACGTGACCAGCGAATTGAGCCTGACCTGGAACATCAATCGCGAGCGCGACGATATCGAGGTCGACGATAACGGCTTCCCGGTGCGCCCGGCGCTGATCGGCAATCTTCAGCCGCGCAATTATGATGCCTTCTATATCGGCTACAATGCCGACGGGCATATCGGGCGCCTGAACCTGTCGGCCTCGGCCTATGCCTTGTTCGGCAGCGACCGCGCCAACGTCTTCACCGGCGATAATGCCCGGATCGAAGCCTATTTCGCGGCGATCGAGCCGAGCTACGACTTCAACTGGGTGCGGCTGCGCGGCGCCGCCCTGTTCGCGAGCGGCGACGGCAATCCGTTCGACAATGTGCAGCGGGGCTTCGACGCGATCCAGGAGAATCCGATCTTCGCGGGCGCCGATACGAGCTACTGGATCAGGCAGACGGTGCCCTTCATCGGCGGCGCGCGCGCGGTCAGCATCAACGGCCGCAACGGCATTTTGAACACGCTGCGCTCCTCCAAGGAGCAGGGCCAGTCGAATTTCGTCAACCCGGGCACCATCCTGCTCGGCGTCGGCGCCGATTTCGACATCACCCCGGCTGTGCGCCTCTCCGCCAACGCCAACCATCTCTGGTTCCACCGGACGGACGTCCTGCAGGCGCTGCGCCAGCAAGGCACGATCCGCAACGACATCGGCTGGGATCTGAGCGCCGCCCTGATCTGGCGGCCGACGATGATCCAGAACGTCGTGTTCCGGCTTTCGGGCGCCGTGCTCCAGCCCGGCACCGGCTTCGACGACCTCTTCACCAACGAGCCCCAAGACGATCGCTATTATTCGATCCTGCTCAACACGATCCTGACATTCTGAGACGGAGACGATGCGCATCCTCACCCTCGCCCGCAACGCGCTGATCGGAGCCAGCCTGACACTGGCGGCCGCATTCGGCGTCACCCAGCTGGGCGCAGCGGAGAAGGAACCCGCGGTGGTGCGCGATTACAGCCTGGTCCGCGCCGCGCCGGCGCCGCGCACCCAGGATTGGGACGAGGCGGAGACGAAGAGCGGCGGCTGCCAATCCTGCCACACGGCGAGCGACGCCCATACGATGCACCGCTCGCCGGCGGTCGTGCTCGGATGCACCGACTGCCATGGCGGCAACCCG
>JAYRLF010000278.1:0-5912 GCA_041905385.1 Allosphingosinicella sp. | reverse complement strand
TGCCGCACAATGAAGCGGTGACCGCGCCGATCGGCGCGGCGCCCCTGTCCGCGTCGGCCACGGCCGGCGCGTACCCACCTGCACAAGGATCAGACCTGACATGACCATCGAACTCACCGAACGTCGGCCGCTCGCCGACGGCGAGCTGCGCGCCCATGTCGCGCGCCTACTCGACCTTTATCCGCGCACCAGCCCAGAGGAGGAGGCGCAGATCCTCCACTTCCTGAAAAAGGGCCCGACCGTCGAGGTCGCGCTTTTGCTCAGCGACCCCGAGGCCAAGCCGGCGATCGCCCGCTTCACCCGCGATCATAAGCGCGACTTCTCGATCGGCCCGACCGGCATCGCCGCCGCTTTGGCCCTCGTCTCTTTGGTCGTGCTCGCCATCGTCATGCTCTGGGATGCCGGGCTGACGCGCTGACGCGGCGGGCGCGGTCCGGTGCGTCCGGGCCGCGCCCGCCCTCCAACAGGAAGGAGGCGGCCATGCCCCACCACACCCCGCTGATCGGGACGATCGTCGCCGGCCTGGTGATGGCATTCGCGATGGGCGCGATCGCGCACCGGCTGCGCGTCTCGCCGATCGTCGGCTATCTCGTCGCCGGCATCATCGTCGGACCGTTCACGCCCGGCGTCGTCGCCGATGTCGGCCTCGCCCAGGAGCTTGCCGAGATCGGCGTGATCCTGCTCATGTTCGGCGTCGGCCTGCATTTCTCGCTGCGCGACCTGCTCGCCGTGCGCCGCATCGCCGTCCCGGGCGCGATCGCGCAGATTGCCGCCGCGACTCTGATGGGCATGGCGCTGGCCTGGGCGCTCGGCTGGACGCCGCTCGCCGGCTTCGTCTTCGGCCTCGCTCTGTCGGTCGCCAGCACGGTCGTGCTGCTGCGCGCGCTCGAGGCGCGCAAGCTGGTCGAGACCGAGCGCGGCCGGATCGCGGTCGGCTGGCTGATCGTCGAGGATCTCGCGATGGTGCTGGCGCTGGTCCTGCTCCCGGCCATTGCCCAGGCGGCCGCCGGCACCGACGGCAGCGGCGGGGCGATCGCCACCTCGATCCTCGGCACGATGCTGAAAGTGACCGGCTTCGTCGCCGTCATGCTGATCGTCGGCCGGCGGGTCATTCCGGCCGTTCTGCACTGGGTCGTCCACTCCGGCTCGCGCGAACTGTTCCGGCTGGCGGTGCTCGCCATCTCGCTCGGCGTCGCCTTCGGCGCGGCCTTGGCGTTCGGCGTCTCGTTCGCGCTCGGCGCCTTCTTCGCCGGCATGATCCTGGGCGAGACCCAGCTCAGCAAGCGCGCCGCCGAGGAGACGCTGCCGCTGCGCGACGCCTTCGCCGTCCTGTTCTTCGTCTCGGTCGGCATGCTGTTCGATCCGCGCGCCCTCGTCGAGCAGCCACTGCCGGTGCTGGCGACCTTGCTGATCATCGTCATCGGCAAGTCCGCAGCGGCCTGGCTGATCGTCCGCGCCTTCGGCCATCCGTCGCACAATGCGCTGACCATCTCGGCCAGCCTCGCGCAGATCGGCGAATTCTCCTTCATCCTCGCCGGGCTCGGCACCGGCCTCGGCATCCTGCCGAGCGCGGGCCGCGACCTGATCCTGGCCGGCGCGATCCTCTCCATCTTCCTCAACCCGTTCCTCTTCTCGCTGGTCGCCGCGCGCAACAAGGCGACCGGCCACAGCCCGGCGCAGGAAGCGCGGAAGGTCGAGCGGGAGCGGCAGCGGCGCCGCGAGCGCCACGTCATCCTGGTCGGCTTCGGCCGGGTCGGCCGGATGATCGCCAAGGGGTTCGCCGACCACGGCCGCGCCTTGGTGGTGATCGAGGATCAGCCCGACATGGCCCGCGCCGCGCGCGATCAGGGCTTCGAGGTCGTCGCCGGTAACGCGCTCGATCCCGGCACGCTCGCCGAGGCCGGCATCGAACGCGCCGCGAAGCTGCTCATCGCCATCCCGGAGGGGTTCGAGGGCGGCGCCATCGCCGAACGGGCGCGCGCCCTCAATCCGTCCGTCCCGATCATCGCCCGCGCCCATAGCGACGCCGAGGTCGAGCATCTCGAACGGCTTGGCGCCGGCCAGGTGGTGATGGGCGAACGCGAGACGGCGGCGCGAATGCTCGCGCTCGCCGCCCGGACTGCAACCGACGAAAAGGAGACGCGATCATGACCGGACGACCGCAGAGCAAGCCGCCCTGGTGGTTCGTCGCCGCCCTGATCGGCGGCACCATCGCCGCCGGCGGCGCCTGGGCGCTGCTGCTGGCCGCGGGGTGAACCGCGCGTCGGTGGGCTCAGTCCCGCGCCGCGCGCCGATCCTCGACCAGCCGGAAGCTGCCGAGCAGGCAGGGGATCGACTGGCGATAGGCGGCGCCGAGCCCCTGGCCGGGCGAGTCGACGACGCGCACCCGGTCGCCGCGGCAGATCCGGTCGCCATGCACCTCGAAGGCGAGCGCGCCGAAACCGTTCGCCTGCTGGCGCAGCCCCGGGCAGCGCCCCGGCAGCTCGTTGACATAGACCCGCCCGCCAAGCTGCTCGAACCGGATCGTCTGCGGCCCGGTGCCGCTGCGCCCGGTGACGCGCGACAGGTCGATACAGTCGCGGGTCGCGCCGACCGCCTCCCGTTCCTGGGCGGTGACGGCCAAAGCGGGCGCAACCAGCACGGCGGCCATGGCGGCGGCGAAGAGCGGTTTCAGCATGTCATGCCTCCTGACCTGCCCCGTGAGTCATTCCGGCTAAAGCCGTAACCCATTAACACGTATGTTCGTGTTCGAGTCACGACCGTGTTCATGGGCCCCGGCTTTCGCCGGGGAAACTCGATTGTGGGAACCGACAATAGCCCAACCCTGCTGAACCGTTTCTGATCCGCCCAAAAAAAAGCGGCGCCTCCGCGAGGAGACGCCGCATGGAGGCAACGCATGGGAGGGCGTGCCTTCGGGGGGCTCGTCCTAGAACCGTCCGCGCAGGCCGATCAGCACCGTCCGGCCCGGCTGGTAGAGCGTGAACGCCGCGTTCGGGAATTGGAAATAGGAGCGCTGCTCCGCCTCGAAGATGTTGACCACGTCGAAGGTCAGGGTCGGCAGCCTCTCATTGCCGAAGAATTCGGCGAGATCGAAGCTCGAGGAGAAATCCCACTGCTGGTAATCGTCGCTGAACAGGGCGGCGGCCGGGATGCCGTTCTGGTTGAGGCCGGAGCTTTGCGAGCCTTGCGCCCAGGTCGTTGACAGCCGCGCCATGATCCCACCCCGGTCGTAATAGAGGCTGGCATTGTAGGAATAGCGGGCGACGCCGATCGCCACCGCCGGCGCGGCGCCGTCGCCTTCCTGGTCGATGAAGGTGCCGTTGGCGGAGAAGCCGAAGCCGTTGAGGCCGAGGTGGCGGCCGAGCAGGAAGTCGAGCGACTGCACCCAGGTCAGCTCGATGCCGTTGACGCGCAGGTCGCCCGGCGCGTTGACCTGCTGGGTCAGCACCACCGTCGCCTGGTTGGGCCCGCCGCGCGAATTGATCGCGACCTGCTGGGTCGGCGTCAGCGTGTCGAAGGTGATGCCGTAGACGGCGAGGTCGCTGAACGGCAGCGTGGTGCTGCCGTTGACGGTGAAGCCGGACACCGTCTTGTGGAACGCCGCCAGCGCGACATAGGACTCGCCGCCGAGATAATATTCGAGGCCGAGGTCGATATTGTCGGAGATGAACGGCTCGAGCGCGGGATTGCCGCGGGTGCCGACGTCGGCCGACGGGCTCGAGAAATTGACGCCCGGAAGCATCGCGTTCGGATTGGGCCGGGTCATCGTCCGCGACAAAGCGAGGCGCAGGATGAACGGGTCCGAGATGTTGAACGCCGCGCTCGCCGAGGGCAGCCAATTGTCATAGGTGTTCTCGGTCAGCACGAAATTGACGATGTTCGGATAGCGCGCGCCGTCGGTCGCCGGATTGGTGTTCGGAAAATTGACGTTGCGCGGATCGCTGATCGAGACCTGGCCGCCGATCGTCTGGCGAGTCTCGACCCAGCGCAGGCCGACATTGTAGCGCAGCCGGTGGCCGGCGAAATCGGTGTCGCCGTTGATCTCGCCATAGATGCCGAGCGTCTTCTCGCGGACGAAGCCGCCGCTCGCGCCGGTGTTCGACGATCCCGCCTCGGGCGCCGTGCTCTGGAACGCCTCGTAATTGCTGGCCTCGCGGAACCGCCGCCAGTCGACCGTGACGAAGCCGCTCGGGCCGGGAAGCAGATAGGAGCTGAGCGCCGCCTGCGGGATCAGCGAGCCGCGATAGGTGATCGGTCCGGTGCGGCCGGCGGTGAAACCGGTGCCGTAGCCCGGATAGGACGGATAGCCGGCCGGCGCCGCCCCCGGCTGGTTGAGGCCGGCGCAGGGCGGCTGGGTGTTCGGCCCGGGCACGAAGTCGCTCGGCTGGTTGCCGCAGACCGCATTCTGCCAGGCCTGGCTGTTGTCGAACGCGCGGATCCGGCGCTGGACGTCGTCATAGGCCGCGCCGACCCTGATGTCGAAATCGTCGTCGCCCCAGATCAGATTGCCGCGGATGCCGCGGGTGCGGGTGTTGCGCCGCTCGTCCTGGATGTTCACCCGGCCGCCCGCCCAGCCGAAATTGGCCGGATTGTCGAGATCGACATTGGTCTCGATCACCGGGACCGGGCCGTCATTGGTATAGCTGACGGTGACGCCCGAACTGGCCGGCGTGAGCAGCACCACGCTCGGCGATTCGCGGTGGAAATTGCTCTCGGTCCAGTTCGCCTGGACGTCGCCGCGCAGCCGGTCGTTGATCCGGAAGTCGACGCCCGGATTGATCCCCCAGAATTCGACATCCTCGAGGAACGGCCGATATTCGAGGAAGAATTGGGAATTGGCGAAGGTGCCGCCGGTGACGACGCAGCCGGCGCTGCAGTCGCTGCGGTCGACCGTCATGTTGAGCGGGATGGCGGCGCCGTTGCGGCCCACCCAGTTCATGTCGATCCGCTCGAGATCGTTCTCGCGCCGGCCGTAAATGCCGTCGACGTAGAAATGGAGCGCGTCGCTCGGCCGCCATTCGAGCGCGAGCACCGCGCTGACCCGCTGCTTCCGGCCGAACTCGTCGGCCGGTCGGCCGAGCCGCGGGATGATCGCATTGTCGATCTGGTCGATCGTCAGGCCCGGATTGCGGGCGAGCAGGAACGCCTCGTCGATCGTCGCGCCGGTGGTGAGGCCGTTGCCGGCATTGGCCGGCACCGTGCCCGGGATCGTCCAGTTGCCGCCGCCGGTCGCGTTGCGCGCGCCGGTCGTGCGCTGGGTCGCCGACAGATTGGCGTTGGTCCAGCCGATCGTCTCGAAGCCGGTGACCCGGACCTCGTTGCGGACCGCCGCGACGCCGAGCAGCGCGCCGAAATCGCCCCAGGTGCCGCTGGCGATGATCGAGCCGCGGCCGCCCCAGCGGTCGGTATTGTTGTTGTTGGTTCCCTGGAAGCTATAGTTCAGCCGGAAACCCGGATTGTCGAACGGCCGCGCCGTGCGCATGTTGACCGTGCCGGCGGCGCCGCCTTCGATCATCCGCGCCATCGGGCTCTTGTAGACGCTCAATTGGGTGAACAGCTCGGACGGGAACAGGTCGAGGTCGACCTCGCGGTTCGTGCTCTGGGCGTCGGTGCGGCCGGTCGAGGCGACCGCGACCGGGGCGCCGTTCAGCAGGATCCGGGTGAAGTTGGTGCCGAGCCCGCGGATCGCGATGTTGAGGCCTTCGCCGGTGATCTCGCGGCTGATCGTGATGCCGGGGACGCGGTTGAACGATTCCGCCAAATTGGTGTCGGGAAAGTCGCCGATATCCTCGGCGAAGACCGATTCGACGAAGCCGGTCGATTCGCGCTTGATATTGGCGGAGCTGGTCAGGCTGGCGCGGATGCCGGTGACGACGATGTCGTTCTCGTCCGCCGCCTGCTCGTCCGGCACC
>JAYRLF010000277.1:0-5921 GCA_041905385.1 Allosphingosinicella sp. | reverse complement strand
GAATAGAGCAGCGGCACATAGTCCCCCGCCGCCCAGCGCGAATAATGATCGCGATAATGCGGGCTCGCCGGATCGCCGGACTGGCCGGGCGCATTGATGAACAGGCTGTTGTCCCAGGCGCCGACGTCGAGAACCATCCGAAAGGACGCGCCGACGAAGGAGCGGAAGTCCTCGGGCAGCCATCCCGACGCCCGGACGGTGAGATAGCCGCCCGACAGCGGCAGGCGGTCGAATCCGAGGCCGGCCGCTTCGGGCGTACCGATCGACTGGAGCGGATGTTGCGGCTGCGCGTGGTGCAGCCGGCCCCACGCCCAGCGCCGCATATCGGCGCCCAGCCGTTGGGTCAGATCGGCCACCGCGGCGCGCAGGCTGTCGCGCAGGATCGCATCGCGCACCGTCCGGGGATCCGCGCCCAGGCTGGCGTCCGGCAGGAGCATCAGACGGGTGACCGAAGCGAGGTTGCCTGAACCGATCAGCGGCCGGGCCGAGTCGGATGCGAGCCTGGCTGCCAATGTCCGGCCGAGATATCGCAAGGTCCAGGTCTCGAACAGCGCCGCGCCCGCGCTGCCGGCATCCATCCGGCGGTCCCAGTTCGCCAGAAGATCAATCGCCGGCGCAAGATCGGCCGCTTCGTCCGCCAGGCCCGCGAGCAGTGGCACGAGATCGGCCGCGAGCCGGTTCTCGATGTCGGTCTGGAGCGCCGCGGCGTCGGCGACCGAGACGTTGCCGTCCTGGGCGAGGCCCTCCGCGATGCGCGTGTGGCGGGTAGGGTTCGGCCATTCAAAGCCGATGACCGGATCGCCCGGCGCCAGGTTCATCTCATTCGCCGAGGCGATCCAACCGCGCTCGCGCGAGAAAGGCTGCGGCAGCCGATCGGGCGGAAGGAAACCCGCCCATTCGTAGCGGCCGTCGCCGGGCACCGGCATCAGCCCGTCCCAATTGCGGCGGACCGGGACCCGCCCGGCGACCAGCCCGCCGATCGCGCCGCCCGTGTCGGCGTAGAGCTGGTTGGACGCCGGCGTGCCCCAGCGCGCGAAGACACGGCGCAGGTCTGCTGCATTGCGGGCTTCGGCCAGCCCGACCGATGCGAAATAGGCCGACGTGCCGGGCTCGCTCCACACCGTGCGGAGCGCGAAGGCTCGCCGCGCCCCCGCATCGACGTGGAGAACCGGCCCGTGCCGCGTGAACAGCAGCTCGGTTTGGCGCGCCGGCCCGCCGCGCACGGCGATCTCCTCGCGGACCCGGCGCATCCGTTCCCAGCGCCCGCGATAGCGATAGAGATCGGGGCGGGTCGGATGGAGCGTATAGACGTAGAGATCCTCCTGGTCGGCCGATGCGAAGGTCAGGCCGAACGCCACCGCGCCATTATGCCCCGTGGCGATGCCCGGCAGCGCCGGCTCGCCGGCGCCGATCAGGGACCAGGACGGGGTGCGCAGGTGGACCACATAGCGCAGCGAGGGCAGCCCGTGCTCGCGATGCGGATCGCCGGCGAGGATCGGCCGGCCGGTCGACGTCCGCTCAGGCGCGACGACCCAGGCGTTCGATCCCTGGGCGTCGGCCGCATCGAGGGCGCCGGCCTCGGCGATGAAGCGTATCGCGTCGGAATCGAAGCGGACCGACATGGTCGCGAGCCGATAGGGCGCGAGCACCGCATCCGGCACCGCACAGGGATCGAGTCCCTCCGGCACTTGGGTGCGATGCTCGGGACTGATCTCCTGCCTGAGCCGATCCTGCTCGAGGTCGGCGACGCAGGCCACCCGCGAACGGACGACTTCGGAAGGGAGATTGCGCGCGAGCGCGTGGCTGCGAATCCGCACCACATCCTCGGCCCGCCATAAAGCGGGGCGCGTCCCCGTCATTCGGAATTCCGCCGGCAGCGGCTGCGTGCCGTTCAGGACCTCGGCGACAAACGCATTGATGCCGCGCACGAAGGCGACGGTGGCGGCCCGCGCGCCGTCAGGATAGGCGGCCCATTCGCGCGCCATCGGGCCGCGATAGAGAAAGAGCCGCGCCGCGCGGTCCTGCTCGACGAACGCTGGCCCGAAGCTTTCGGCCAACAGGCCGAGACCGCGCTTGCGCCACAGATCGATCTGCCAGAGCCGGTCGCGGGCCGCATTGTAGCCCTGCAGGAAATAGGCGTCCTCGGCGCTGGCGGCCGAGATGTGCGCGACTCCCCAGCGATCGATGCGGATGTCCGCGGGAGCCCGCAGGCCCTCGACGGAGCGCTGTTCGACGCGCGGCTGGCCGATCGCGGGAGGACAGGCACAGAGCAAGATCAGGAAGGCCGCCCTCCGAACGCTGCGCGCCAACTCAAGCCCCTCCACATATCCGATCGATCGATCGATTGACATTATGCAGCCGGGCGGATTAAGGCAAGCCGGACAAAGGAAGCGAGCGATGACGACGGACGAGATCGAGATCGGCAAGGTGCTGGACGAGCTTTACGACAGCATTTCGGGGCCCGCCGGACCGCGCGACTGGTCGCGGCGCGTGACCGTGTTCCACGAGGACAGCCGGCAGATGCGCACCTGGATCGGCGCGGACGGCGACCCGGCGATCAAGATCATGTCCGGCGAAGCCTATGAAGCCGACACGACGCCCTTCTTCGCCGAAAACGACTTCTACGAGATCGAGACCGAGCGAAAGGTCAATATCTTCGGCAACATGGCCCACGCCTGGAGCATCTACGAGGCGCGGCGCGCGCCCGACGCGGCGGAGCTGGATCGCCGGGGAATCAACTCGATCCAGCTCTACAAGGGCCGTGCGGGCTGGCGCGTGATCAGCATGATCTGGGACAATGAGCGTCCGGGCCTGGTCGCCAGCCTTTAACCCGGACGCCGCCCTTTCGCTCAATCGTCTTCGGGCGGATATTCGAACGGGTCGCTCGGCCGCGGCTGGGTCGGGAGCGGCATGCGCGGCAGCGGCTCGTCGCGATTGGCGGCCTGCCACAGGAAGCTCGCCATGATCACCGCCGCCTGGCGTAGGTCCTCGGCCTTGAGATGATCGTAGCTGTCGATGCTCGTGTGATGGAGCCGGCTGCCATAATCGAGCGGATCCTGGATGAACTGATAACCGGGGACGCCGACCGATTGCATGTAGACATGGTCGGTGCCGCCGGTGGAGCGGATCGCGACTGTGGTGGCGCCCATCGACGCGAACGGCGCCAACCAGTCCTGGAAGATCGGCACCGCGGCGACATTGCCCTCGGCATGGATGCCGCGGATCCGGCCTGAGCCATTGTCGAGATTGAAATAGGCGACGAGATCGCGATGGCCGGGCAACGGCGTCAGTGGCCAGCGATAGCGCCAGGTCTGGTTCGGCCGTAGCCGCTGCCGCGCCGGATTCGTCTCGGGCGGCCGGGTGGCGAGGTGGCGCTCGACATAGTTGAGCGAGCCGAGCAGCCCCTGCTCCTCGCCGTTCCACAAGGCGAAGCGGATCGTCCGGCGCGGCCGCAGGCCGAGCCGGCGCAGGATCCGCGCCGCCTCCATCACCACCGCCGAGCCGGCCGCATTGTCGACGGCGCCGTCGGCTGCGACCCAGCTGTCGAGATGGGCGCCGGCCATCACATAGCCGGAGCGCGGATCGCTGCCGGGAATGTCGGCGAGGATGTTGTAGGCCTGCTGGTCTTCGTCGTGGAATTGGACATCATTGTTGATCTCGAGCGTCGGCGGCGCGTCGGTCAGCGCCAGCCGCGCCAGCCGCCGATAATCCTCAGCTGCCATCTCGACCCCCGGCAGGCGCGGCGTCCGGCCGGTCTGATAGGAATAGCCATTGCCGTGAACGAGGCCGCCGTCGCGATAGGAGATCCGCACCCAGGCGAGCGCGCCCTCCTCGGCGAGAAAGGCGTCGAGCCGCTCGGCGAAGTCGGCCCGCTCCAGATTGCGCTCGATCTCGATCGGCGAATAATTGGGCTGCTGATAGGTGTTGCGCTCGCGCAGATTCTCGTCGGTCAGGCGGCGGAAATTGGGCTCGGTCGGTTCCGAGCCGGGCGTCGGCCGGCTGATCAACACGATCTTGCCGCGCAATTGGCCGCGAAAGCGGGCGAAATCCTCGACTTCGTCCATCGGCGCGACGACGATGCCGGCGCTGATCGTGCCATTGGTCGGCGGCGTCCAGGTGACCGGGATCGAGCGCAGCACGATCGGACGCGGCGCCGTCATCCGGCTGCTGTGGGAATTGATCGACCAGCCGCGGCCGAAGGTGAAGCCTTCGGTGCGGACGTTTGCCAGCCCCCAATCGCTGAACCTTTGCTGCGTCCAGCGTTCGGCCTGACGCATCGCCGGCGAGTTGGTCAGCCGACCCCCGATCCGGTCGGTCAGATAGGCCGCCGTCTCCATCACCTCGCTGCGCTGAAAGCCTTCGTCGATAATCCGGTTGATCACAGTTCGGTCGACCTGCTGGGCCCCGACGGGCTGGGCGATCGCGACGATGGCAGTGGCAGCGAACAAGGCGGGGACAAGACGCATCGATGGCTCCTCTCAAGTGTAGCGGACACACGCCATCCGAGCGGCAGCACGTCAAGGCAGATTTCTCCAAATTTCCGCATCTTGCGAAGGGGGGGCGAGCGCTCGACATGCACGAAAGTGCAGGGCACTGATGTCGCCAGTCACGCGGCCAAATGAACGGGCTCGATCATGGGCGACGACTTGTGGACGGAATGCGCGGCATGCTCGACCCGCTCGGACTATGCGGGCTGGGCCGAGTGGCACGGCGACCGCCTGTTCGGCCTGTTCCATTGCCCCCAGTGCCGGGTCGATTTCACCATGTGGCGGCCCGGCTTCGACGAGCGGCTCGCCCCGGATGCCATGAACCCGGCGGAGCGTCTGGACGATTTGGCGCGTCGACTGTGCAGAATGGCGAACGGCAGCGACGACGCCGTGCGTGAAGCCGTGGCCGCCTCGAGCATCGCCCTCCTCGACCCGCAGACGGTCGAAATCACGCCCGGTGCGCGCCCCGCGGTCGATCTCATCGCGATCGGGCGGCCGCCCATGGTGCAGCATCTCGAAGTGACATTCGGCCCGGGCGAAGACCTGCCGCGAACGGGCGTCCGCTCACCCCATGTGCGTGCCTGGCGGGTCGCCGAACGGGACGCGCCGGCGGGAACCTCGATCTTCGCGCGCTTCCACACCGCGCCATGGGACTTCGGCAGACCGTACGGAATCCTGCTTCGCGTCGATCGGCTCGAGCGCTAGGCTGCCCTTCAGGGTCTCGTCGACGAATGCCTCTAGGAGCCGCGCGCGACGCGAACTCCGGATTCGATCGCAACCCGGGTTCCCGAGCGCGCAGGTGCCGCGCGCCGGCTTGCGGTCGGACGGCTTCTCGCCGACGCGGGCTGGGCGCCACCGCCGCGAACGCGAAGCGGGCGCTCCACGACCGGAATCTCCATCACCGGAATCTCGAGCTGTGCATAGGTCAGGCGTGCCGGCCGTTCGCGGCGCGGTGCCCGCTCGCGAACCACGGCCGGCGCAGCATAGCCGGCCTCACCAACATCCTCGCCCGGCTGCTGAACGAAGGAGTCGGCCGTGCTGCCCGGGCGACGGTAGAAGACATGCGCGCCGACCACGGCCTGCTGAACAAGGCTCGGCGCCCAATAGGGTCGGATCGAGGTGGTGTGATAATTGAGCGCGAGGCCAACCGGGCGATAGACGCTGCCGGACAGAGCCGCGGCCGCGATCGTCTGCGCCTGCTCCCAGGCATAAGGCTCGATCTCCCGGTACATCGAGCCGTCACAGGTAAAGCTGAACTGGCAGCCGGTGACTCGATCCGACCCCTGGAAGACGACACCGCAAACGGTGTTGGGATAGGACGGATGCCGGGTGCGGTTCAGCACGACCTGGGCGACCGCCCGCTGGCCGTCGACCGACTGGTTGCGCGCCTCGTAATAGACAGCCTGGGTCAGGCATTCGAGCGACCGGTCATAG
>JAYRLF010000276.1:0-5933 GCA_041905385.1 Allosphingosinicella sp. | reverse complement strand
TCAACGGCTCGATCCTCGAGGCGGAGTTCGATTCCGACGTGACGACCACGGCCGGCGCGATCATTGCCGGCATCCGCGAGGGCAACCGCCTGCCGAGCGTGCCGCGCTTCCAGCTCTCGGCCAATGCAAGCTACGAATGGCCGGTGATGGACGGGGCCAACGCCTTTGTCGGCGCGTCCTTCCAGCATGTCGGCGCCCGCTATACCCAGCCGAGCGACCAGGAGAACAATCCCCGGATCTTCGTCCACGGCCTGCCGTTCGGCGGAGCACCGGCCAATGCGTCGACGACCGTCGACCTGAGGCTGCCGTCCTACAATTACGTCAACCTCAGCGCGGGCGTGGATTGGGACAACGGTCTCGGCGTGATGGTCTATGTCACCAACCTGTTCGACGAGAATGCCCTGCTGTCGTTCGACCGCGAGCGCGGCGGCCGCGCGCGGCTCGGCTTCAACATCGGCCAGCCGCGGACGATCGGAATCACGCTCAGGAAGCGGTTCGGGGCGTGATCCATTGCCTTAGCCCCTCCCCTTCAGGGGGGAGGGGCTGGGGTGGGGCCGGGCGCATGAGCAATTGCGACCCTTGCGAACAAGGCGCCTTCGGGGGCATCGAGCCCGCTCAGTCGCCACCCATCCCCTACCGCTCCCTTGGAAGGGAGGGGCTGAAACGAGGGCTGATGTGACCTCGATCAACCGCCGCACGTTGCTCCTCTCCGGCGCCGGCGCCGCCGCAACACTATCGCTCCCCCGTCCGCTGCGCGCGCAACCCGGCGGACAGGCGCAGGTCATCGTCGTCGGCGCGGGCGTGTTCGGGGCGTGGACGGCGATGCGCCTGCTCGAGGCCGGCCGGTCCGTGCTGCTGCTCGACGCCTGGGGCCCGGCCCATGCGCGCGCATCGTCGGGCGGGGAATCGCGGATGATCCGGGCGGGCTATGGCGGCGATGCGATCTACACGCAGATGGCGTGGGAATCGCTCGAAATCTGGCGCAGCCTGTCGCAGCGCACCGATCTGCCGCTGTTCCACGAAACCGGCGTGCTGTTCTTCGCGCCGCGGATCGATGAGTATTTCGAGCAATCGATCGCGGTGCACCGCCGCCTCAATTTTCCGATCGAGGTGCTGGACGGTCCGGCCATGCGCCGCCGTTTCCCGATGATCGCCTTGGACGGGATCGAGGCCGGCCTCTACGAGCCGCGCTTCGGAGCGCTGATGGCGCGGCGTGCGGTCCAGACCCTGGTCGCCGAGTTCGTCCGACGCGGCGGCCTCTACCAGCAGGCGCAGGTGCTGCCGCCGGAGGGGCAGGGCGACGCGCTCGGATCGATCCGGCTGGCGAGCGGCCATCATCTGCGCGCCGAACATTATGCCTTCGCCTGCGGTCCCTGGCTCGGCCGGACCTTCCCGGCGCTGCTCGGCCGCCGCATCTTCCCGACCCGCCAGGAAATCTTCTTCTTCCAGACTCCGCCCGGCGACGATCGCTTCCGGCCAGGGCAGCTGCCGGGCTGGGCCGACTTCAACGGCGGCGACATCTATTCCGGCGTCCCCGATCTCGAGGCGCGCGGCTTCAAGATCGCCCACGACGCGCACGGCCCACCGATCGATCCCGACACGGTCGAACGCGCCCCGACGCCGTCCGCTTTGGCCGACGTGCGCGCCTTCATGGCGCGGCGCTTCCCCGACCTCGCCCAGCGGCCGCTCAGCGAGTCGCGGGTCTGCCAATATGAGAACAGCTCGAACGGCGACTTCCTGATCGACCTGCACCCGCAATGGCGCAACGTCGCTTTGGTCGGCGGCGGCTCCGGTCATGGCTTCAAGCACGGGCCGGCGGTCGGGCGCTATGCGTCCGAGATGTTGCTCGGCCGGCTTCGCACGCCCGAGCCGCGCTTCTCGCTGGCGACCAAGGCGGAGACCGCGAACCGGGCGGTGCATTGAGCGCGGCTACTGCCGCCGCGCCGTGGATTGCTCCCTGACCGCGCGGAACTCCGACGCCTCGCGCCACGCCGGCCACTCCCGGCCATTCGCGAGCCGCCGTCCAATCCGATAGGCCAGCGCCACGTCCTGCGCGGCGCCGGCGAGGTTCCAGTCGGCGCGCCATTCGTCGCAGGTCTGGTGGTAGCAACGGGCCGTAAAGTCGCTGACCCAGCGGTCGCCGGCTTCGCGGCCGCCATGGACCAGGTCGGCGCCGCCGCCCAATGCCATCAGCAGCAGTACGGGGACGCCGCGCTTGGCGAAGGGGAAATGGTCGGCGCGGTAGAACAGGCCGCGCTGGGGCTGGGCGTCGGGGGTGACGCGGCGGCCCTGGGCGGCGGCCTCCTCGGCCATCAGATCCTCGAGGCTGCTCTGGCCCTGGCCGATCAGGATCACGTCGCGCGATGCGCCGGCGCTCTGCAACGTGTCCAGCGTCAGGTTGGCGACCATCGTCTCGGCCGCGAAGAGCGGGTTGGCCGCCGAATATTCGGAGCCGAGCAGGCCGCGCTCCTCGGCGGTCCACGCGGCGAAGAGGAGGCTGCGCTCCGGCCGCGGGCCGGCCGCGAATAGGCGCGCGATCTCGATCACGCCGGCGAGGCCGAGCGCGTCGTCGTGGGCACCGTTGCGGATCGTGTCGCCGTTCGCATCGGCGGGGCCGACGCCATAGGCATCCCAGTGGCCGGAGAACATGATCGTCTCGTCCGGGTGCCGGCTGCCCGGAAGGCGGGCGAGGACGTTGCGGCTCTCGACCCGCTCGACCCGCACAGGCAGGTCGGCCGAGAAGGTGGCGCCGAGGTCGATCGGGCGGAATCCGGCGCGGCGCGCCTGCAATTTGACCGCGTCGAGATCGAGGCCAGCCCGGCGGAACAGATCGGCGGCGAGCGCGCGCTGGATCCAGCCTTGGAGCAGGACCGGCTGGCGGGCGCCTTGCCCGAGCACCACCGCATAATTCTCGCCGGCCGGCGCCTGGACGGTGTTCCAGCCATAGCCGGCGCCCTCGGTCTCGTGGATGACGAGGGCGCCGATCGCGCCGCGCCGCGCCGCCTCCTCGAACTTGTAGGTCCAGCGGCCATAATAGGTCATCGCGCGGCCGCCGAACCGGCCGGCGACCGGATCGTCCGCCGCCGCCTCGAAATCGGGATCGTTGACCAGGAAGACGGCGACCTTGCCGGTGAGGTCGACGTCGCCGAAATCGTCCCAGCCGCGCTCCGGCGCGGTGACGCCATAGCCGACGAAGATCATCGGCGCGTCCTCGATGCGGGCGCGGTCGGTCTCGCGGATCGAGCTCAGATAGATGTCGCCGGGAGAGGAGAGGCGCAGCGTCTCGCCATGGCTGGTGACGGAGAAGCTCGCGGATGCGGGCACCTGGGTGCGGATCAGCGGCACGCGCTGGGTCCAGCCGCCATTCTCGCCGGCCGGCTCGAGGCCGAGCGACCGGAATTGCTCGACGAGGAAATCGATCGTCCGCTGCTCGCCGGGCGTGCCGGGCGCGCGGCCCTGGAAGGCGTCGGAGGCGAGGATGCGGGTGGTTTCTGAGAGGCGTTGCGGGTCGACCGGAGCGTAGCTGGCCGGCGATGCGGGGTCGGCGGGCACTTCGGTGGCGGCGACGGTGGTGCAGCCGGTGAGCAGGGCGGCGACGGCGAGGAGGGGGATGGGCCAGCGCATGGGGGACTCCGGGCGGATGTGCCTTGGCTCAAGCGCCGAATTCGGACGATGTGCAAGGCGGTAACAGTTAAGCCCCTCCCTTCAGGAGCAGCTGGCGGACCGCGCCCCGCGCGGTCCTTTGGATCCAGCTGCTGGGGAAGGGGTGGGGTTCGGCAGTTGAGCGTGCACGTCGGCCACGGAGAGGTCACAAGCGCCTTCGGGGGCATCGAGCCCCCTCAGTCGCGACCCACCCCCCAAACCCCTCCCTCGAAAGGGGAGGGGCTTTTGAAAGGCGCTGGCGGAATTGGTGGTCTCGTGCGTCATAGCTATCGCGGGGAGGGAGATCGCGAGAGCGCCAGTTGACCATGATCGCGCGCTTGCTAGATCAGCTAAGCTCCTCGTCCCGAAAGGAAAGAAGTGAAACCCATGCGCCTGCCCGCCGTCCTCGCCCTTCCGCTTGCCACTCTGGCCTTCAGCGCCGCGCCGGCGCAGAACGCGGCGCCGGCGCCTGCCATCACCTATCCCCAGTCTGAGCGAGGGAATGTGGTCGACGAGCTTTTCGGCGAACGGATCGCCGACCCCTATCGCTGGCTCGAGAATGACGTGCGCGAGGATGCGCGGGTGCGGGCCTGGGTGACCGCGCAGAATGAGGCGACCAACCGCTTCCTCTCGACCCTGCCGGGCCGCGACGCCTTCAAGGCGCGGATGCGGCAGATGTACGATTATGAGCGGTTCGGCCTGCCGCGGAAGGCGGGCAACCTCTATTTCTACACCCGCAATGACGGGCTGCAGAACCAGTCGGTCCTCTACGTCCGCAACGGGCTGAACGGGACGCCGCGAGTCCTCATCGATCCCAATGGCTGGGCCCAGGACGGCGCCACCGCGCTCGCCGAATGGGAGCCGTCGGAGGACGGAAGCCGGCTGATCTATTCGGTCCAGGACGGCGGCACCGACTGGCGGACCGTGCGGGTGCTCGACGTCGCCACCGGCCAGCCGCTCCAGGACGAGGTGCGGTGGGTGAAATTCTCGGCGCTCGAATGGGCGCGGGACGGCTCCGGCTTCTTCTATTCGCGCTTCGCCGAGCCGCGCCAGGGCCAGCAATTCCAGTCGCTGAACGAGAATCAGACGGTCTATTTCCACCGGCTCGGGACGCCGCAGAGCGAGGACCGGCAGGTGTTCGCGACTCCGGATCGGCCGCGGCTCAACCATATCGCGCAGGTCACCGACGACGGAAACTGGCTGATCGTCTATTCGTCGGAAGGGACGGACGCGCGCTACGAGGTCAATCTGATCGACCTCCGGACCGCCAACGCCGCGCCGCGGCGGATCGTCGGCGGCCTCGAGCATGACTGGACCTATCTCGGCAATCAGGGGACGCGTTTCTTCTGGTCGACCAATAATGGCGCCCCGCGCCAGCGGATCGTGTCGATGGACATCGCCAATCCGGCGGCGCTGACCGAGATCGTGCCCGAGGATGCGGCGACCCTGAACGGCGCCTCGATCGTCGGTAACCGGCTGATCGCCAATTATCTGGTCGACGCGAAGAGCGAGGTGCGCACGTTCTCGCTCGACGGCCGCCGCACGGGCACGGTTCCCTTGCCCGGGATCGGCAGCGTCGGCGGCTTCCAGGGCGAGCCGGGCGACAACGAGACCTTCTACAGCTTCGTCAGCTACAACCGGCCGCCGACCATCTATCGCTATGACGCGGCGAGCGGCCAGAGCAGCGTGTTCGCGCAGAGCGAGCTGACCTTCGATCCCGCCAATTACGAGGTCCGCCAGGTCTTCTTCAGTTCGAAGGACGGCACCCGCGTGCCGATGTTCGTGGTCAGCCGCCGCGGTGCCCCGGCAGGGCCGCGGCCGACCCTGCTCTACGGCTATGGCGGCTTCAACAGCTCGGCAACGCCGAATTTCGCTCCTCGCTGGATGACCTGGGTCGACATGGGCGGCGTGCTCGCGGTCGCCAACATCCGCGGCGGCGGCGAATATGGCCAAGCCTGGCACGATGCCGGCCGGCGCGCGAACAAGCAGAACGTGTTCGACGATTTCATCGCCGCGGCCGAGCATCTGATCTCGAGCGGGGTAACGACCAACCGCCAGCTCGCGATCGAGGGGCGGTCGAACGGCGGCCTGCTGGTCGGCGCGGTCGTCAATCAACGTCCGGACCTGTTCGCCGCGGCGCTGCCCGGGGTCGGGGTGATGGACATGCTGCGCTTCGACCGGTTCACCGCCGGTCGCTATTGGGTCGACGATTATGGCTATCCGGACCGGGAGGCGGACTTTCGGATTCTTCGCGCCTATTCGCCGCTCCACAATATCCGCTCGGGCGTGCG
>JAYRLF010000275.1:0-5952 GCA_041905385.1 Allosphingosinicella sp. | reverse complement strand
CGTCGAGCGCCAATCCGGAGCGGACCTATACCCTGCTCAATGTCGAAGCGCCGGAATTCGTGCGCTTCATCAATCCGTCCGATTATCGGGCGGTGCGCGACAGCTGCGGCGCCTGCCACATGGAGATCATCGAGGCGGCCGAGCGCTCGATCATGTCGACGGGCGCGATGCTGTGGGGCGGCGCGAGCTACAATAACGGCATCCTGCCGTTCAAAAATTACCTGCTCGGCGAGGCCTATACGCGCGACAGCGAGCCGGCGCGGATCCAGTCCCCGATCTCGGGCGAACTGACCGCCGAACAGCGCGCGCGCGGCATCCTGGCCGAGCTCTATCCGCTGCCGACCTGGCACGTCGTGCCCCCTGGCGACGTGTTCCGCGTGTTCGAGCGCGGCGGCCGCAATATCAACACCCAGTTCGCCGAGGTCGGCCTGCCCAATCCGACCGGCATCATCCAGCGGCTCGAGGAGCCCGGCCGGCCCGACATCCGCCAGTCGAACCGCGGCCCGGGAACCGGCCTGCGCGTCTCGATCCCGGTCCTCAACGTCCACAAGACCCGCCTCAACGACCCGTTCATGTGGTTCATGGGCACCAACGACCAGCAGGGCGATTATCGCCATTCCGGCTGCGCCGGCTGCCACGTCGTCTATGCCAACGACCGCGAGCCGCGGCACAGCCTGACCTATGCCCAATATGGCCGGGACGGCCAGACCGCGACGGTCGACCCGACCATCGCCAACCTGACCCAGCGCCACGGCGAGGCCAGCCACGGCGCCGCCAACGTCCACGGCGAGGAAGGCGAGGCATCCGGCGGCCACAGCAACGGCGTGTCCGACGAGCCGGCCGCGCGCGGCGAGGCGCCGGCCGACGAGAATCACAGCACGATGCGCGAGCGCGGCCATCCGCTTCGCCACGTCTTCACCCGGGCGATCCCGACCGCCCAGTGCATGAACTGCCACATGCACCAGCCGAACATCTTCCTGAATTCCTATCTCGGCTACACGATGTGGGATTATGAGTCGGACGCCGACCTGATGTGGCCGGGGCCGGAAAACCGGCTGCCGGCGCGCAACGAGGCCGAGGAGCGGCAGTTCCGCAACCAGCGCTACCCGACCCAGCAGGAACAATATGACATCCTCAGCCGCAATCCCGAGGCGGCGGCGGTGCGCGGCCTGTGGGGCGACCCCAATTTCCTGCGCGAGGTCTATGACCGGGTGAACCCGCTCGCCCGCCAGACCCAGTTCGCCGACTATCACGGTCACGGCTGGAATTTCCGCGCGATCATCCGCCGCGACCGCGAGGGCAATCCGCTCGACGCCGACGGCAACATCATTCCGGCCGACGACCCCGACATGTTCCGGCGCGAGGGCGAAGGCCTGTTCGTACCGGTCGGCACCAATCCCGGCCGCTCGGTCCACATGATGGACATCCACGCCCAGCGCGGCCTGCAATGCGCCGACTGCCACTTCGCGCGCGACTCGCACGGCAACGGCTTCATCGTCGGCGAGGTCGCCAATGCGATCGAGATCGGGTGCCGCGATTGCCACGGCACGGCGCGCGAATATGCGAACCTGCTGACCTCGAACGTCGCGGCGCCGCCGCGCGGCACCAACCTCGCCCTGATCCGCAACGAGGACGGACGCCGCCGCTTCGAATGGGTCGAGCGGGACGGCCGGCGGGTGCTGATCCAGCGCTCGATCGTCGATCCGAACCTGGAATGGGAAGTCAGCCAGGTCCGCGACAGCGTCGACGCGACCTTGCCGCCCTGCAACGTCCCCGGCGACCAGTGGACGCCCGGTCCCTGCTTCAACCAGCTGTCGGCGCGCGCCAAATTGATGTCGCGCACCGGCGCCGAGACCGGGCGCTTCGTGTTCGGCGAAGGCGTGCCCGACAATGAGCTCGCCCATCCCGACAATGAGATGGCCTGCTTCACCTGCCACCTGTCGTGGACGACGAGCTGCGCGGGCTGCCACCTGCCGATCGAGGCGAACAACCGCACTACGATCCACCATTATGACGGCGACGAGACCCGCAATTTCGCGACCTACAACCCGCAGGTCGCGCGCGACGAGATGTTCCAGCTCGGCCGGCACCAGACCAGCAAGGGCAATATCATCGCGCCGATCCGGTCGACCTCGGCGCTGATCTTGTCCTCGACCAACGTCAATCGCGAGCGGATCTACGTCCAGCAGCCGCCGATCTCGGCCTCCGGCTATTCGAGCCAGGCGTTCGCGCCGCATTTCCCGCACACGGTGCGCCGGACCGAGACCAAGACCTGCTCCGACTGCCACGTGTCCGAAGCGAACGACAATAATGCGATCATGGCGCAGCTGCTGCTGCACGGCACGAACTTCGTGAACTTCGTCGGCATGCATGCCTGGAGCGGCCTCGAGGGCGGCTTCCAGGCGACCCGCGTCACCGAATGGGACGAGCCGCAGGCGGTGATCGGATCCTACCTCCACCGCTACGCCTATCCCGATCATTATCGGGCCCATGTCGACCGCAACGGCCGCGAACTGATCAACTGGACCCGCGGCCAGACCTTCGACCGCAACGTCAGCGGCGAGACGCGAGCGCTCGAGCGGTTCGAGAATGTCGTCCAGGGCACGCGCGACCCGGTCCGCTGCCTGCAGATGCGCGGCGAATATATGTTCGTCGCCGAGGGCCGCGGCGGCTTCATGGTCTACGACATTGCCAGCATCGGCAACAAAGGCGTGTCGGAGCGGATCCTGACCGGCCCCTTCTCGCCGCTCGGCCACGACACAAGGGTCGACTCGCGCAACGCCACCTGCGTCGCCCTGCCGACCAACCAGCCGATCCGGCCGGACCGCAACGACATGATGGCGAACACGCTGCGGCCGGGCGCGAACGGGACCACGACCACCCTGCTCGAGGAGAATCAGGAGCAGCGGATGCACGAACTCTACCGCTATGCGGTGGTGACCGATGCCGAGGAAGGCCTGTTCCTGGTCAATGTCGACACGATGGCGAACGGCGAGCCCAGGGACAATTTCCTCCGCCGCGCCCGGCTCGAGACCGGCGGCAACGCCTTCAATCCGGACGGCGCCCTCAACGGTGCCCGGCACATCACCCTGGCCGGCACCTGGGCCTATATCACCGCCGATGCCGGCCTGGTCGTGGTCGACCTCAGCACGCCGACCCGGCCGCGCCTCGTCACCAGCCTGCCGCTGCAGGATGCGCGCGCATCGGCCGTCCAGTTCCGCTACCTCTGGGTGACCGACGCCGAAGGCCTCAAGCTGTTCGACATCACCCGGATGGACAATCCCGTGCCGGTGCCGAGCGGCACGGTGCTGATCGAAAATGCGCGGCGCGTCTATCTCGCCCGCACCTATGCCTATGTCGCCGCCAAGCAGCAGGGCCTGGCGATCATCAACGTCACCAATCCGGAGCGGCCGCAACCGCCGACGTTCGTCACGCTCGACGGCCGGATGAACGACGTCGAGGACGTGATCGTCGGCAGCACCAATGCCTCGCTCTACGCCTATGTCGCGGACGGCCGGAACGGGCTCAAGGTGCTCCAGCTGACCAGCTTCGCCACGTCGAACCAGGTCTACGGCTTCTCGCCGCGGCCGCAGCCCGAGCTGATCGCCTGGGCGCGCACGCCGTCGCCGGCCATCGCCCTCTCCAAGGGCCTCGACCGCGACCGCGGTGTCGACGAGACCGGGCACCAGCAGGCGGTGTTCGGCCGGCTCGGCTCACGGCCGTTCAACCGACAGGAGATGGAGCGCCTGTTCCTCAACAGCCGCGGCGTCCCCTACCGGGTCGCCGACCGCGGCTCGATGAACGACTGGATCGGTCGACGCGTCGCGGCGCGCTGAACCGAAGATCCAGCCGGCTTTCGTCGAAAATAAGCGACAGCGCGCCGTTCGGGTGTCGACGCAGGACGAGACCGGCCGGACTGTCGCGCTGTTCGCTGGAGATGGACCTTTGCCATGTCGATTGCCCGTCTGAATTTGTGCGCGCTTGCCCTGGTTCCGGGCATTGCGGCCCCTGCCCTCGCCCAGGACGGCGCCGCGCCGGCCTCGACCGCCGCCACGCGTGACGGCAGCCGTGATTTCGATTTCGAACATGGCAGCTGGCGGACCGAGCTGCGGCGCCTGCGCAGCCCGCTCAGCGGCTCGAACGAGTGGGTCGATTATCAGGGCACCAGCATCGTCCGCCCGGTCATGGGTGGGCGGGCGAATTTGGTCGAGCTTTCGGTGCAAGGGCCGGCGGGCCGGATCGAAGGGGTGTCGCTGCGGCTCTACAATCCGACGACGCGGCAGTGGAGCCTCAACTTCGCCAGCCTGCGCTCGGGCGAGATGACTCCGCCGGTGGTCGGCGCCTTCAGCAACGGGCGCGGCACCTTCGTCGGCCGCGATACGTGGAACGGGCGACCGATCCTGGTCCGCTTCGTCATCTCGGACGTCACCGCGAATTCGGCGCGGTTCGAGCAGGCCTTTTCGGCGGACGAGGGCGCGACCTGGGAAGTGAACTGGATCGCCGTCGACACGAGAATCGCCGAGCGCTGAGGGCCCAGGCTCAGCCCAGGTCGAGAAGGGTGCTGCCTTCCTTCTCGCTGATCAGCATGCGCACCAGCGGCTGCAGCTTGGGCGTGTAATGGGCCAGCACCTGATGGTCGGCCGCCGTATCGAGATGGCTGACCATCTGGCCGCCCTCCCAGCGATGGATCGCGAAATAGGGGTCGTCGGCGACGATCATCGGCCGGCCGTCCGGAACCTCCGGATCGATCGCGCCCAGTCCGAGCGCCACCTGCGGCGCGGTCGACGGGCAGACCAGCAGAGGAAAACGGCCCCAGCCGGCGACGATCGGGCGGTGGACATGGCCGGCGACCATGCCGACCACGTTGCGTGCCTGGCCGATCGCGTAGCGCAGCTGCGCGATCCACGGCGCCTCCTTGTCCTCGGTCAGCCAGGCGATGCCCGTCTCGATCGGCGGATGGTGGAGGGCGATCAGGGTCGGCCGATGCGGCGCCTCCTCGAGCCGCTCGCTGAGCCAGGCGGCGCGGCGGCGGCAGAAGGCGCCGCCGTGGCGCCCCTCCTCCATCGTGTCGAGGACCAGGATCCGGAGCGGGAACTCCTCGATCGAATATTGGAGGAAGCCGTCCTCGGTGCGCAGCTCGGGAAAGACCGAGAAAAAGGCGTCGCGGCCGTCATGGTTGCCGAGCGCGCAATGGGTCGGGAAGGGCAAGGCCGAGATGGCCTCGCGAAAGCGGGCATAAGCGCTGCGATCGTCGCCATGCTCGGCGATGTCGCCGGTGACCAGCAGCAGGTCCGGCTGCGGCGACATCGCGACCAAGGCCGCGAGCGTCCGCGCGAATCGCTGCTGGTTGAACTCGTCCGGATCGCCCGGATCGAAGCCTAAATGCAGGTCCGTGATCTGGGCGACGAGCATGTCACGCCACGCCTGGACTCACCGCGTTCGCGGCGCGGCCGCCTGCTGCGGCTGGACCCGGATCACCGTCGACGTCCAGCGGCGGCCGCGGACCATCTGGCGCAGCAGCATCGCCGGCGTGCCTTCGTCCATATGATAATCGTGGCACATCGCGCAGGTCGAGGGCACCGGCAGGCTGGTGGTCTCGCCGCCATGGCAGTCGCGGCAGCTAGCGACGTTCGGGATCATCAGATCGGTCGCGTCCGACGAGGCGTCGGCACGGTGGCAGCTGAGGCAGGCCTGGGAGCCTTCGATCCGCGGCTGGCCCGGCCGCTGGGCGAACTGGTGCGGCCGATGGTCGAACCAGCCGTGCAGCATGTAGCGAACCGGGAAAGCGACCGGCCGGATGCCATAATCGAAGCCACCGCCGCTCGGCGCCGTCACCAGGTGGCACTCGCCGCAGGCGCCCTGCGGCGAGAAGGCGGCGCGCACGGCCTGGCTGGCCTGGCCGCTCGCGCCCGACTTGGCGCGGGCGAACTGGATTGCGGCGCGGATCTGGTT
>JAYRLF010000274.1:0-6026 GCA_041905385.1 Allosphingosinicella sp. | reverse complement strand
ATCGAGCCGCTCAGCATCTGGTCGGCGCCGCCGCCGACCAGAGCCGGGGTGATGTAATAGCCAAGCGACAGAGTGAAGATAATGATCATGCCGGCGAGCAGGCCCGGCACGGTCTGGGGGAAATAGACCCGCCAGAACACCGTGAACGGGTTGGCGCCGAGCGAGCTCGCCGCGCGCAGCTCGACGGTCGAGATGCCCTTCATCACGCCGTAGAGCGGCAGCACCAGGAAGGGCAGCAGCACGTGAGTCATGGCGATATAGACGCCGAGCCGATTGTAGATCAGGGCAAGCGGCTCATCGATGGCGCCGACGCCCTGAAGCAGGCCGTTCACCACCCCCTCGCTCTGCAACAGCACCACCCACGCGGTGGTCCGCACCAGCGCCGAAGTCCAGAAGGGGAGCAGCACCAGGATCAGCAGCAGATTGGCGCGCCGCTCCGGCTGGGTCGCGAGCAGATAGGCGAGGGGGTAGCCGAGCAGGGCGCAGAGCAAGGCGACGACGGCGCTGATCTTGAAAGTGCGCAGGAGGATGTCGACGAACACGGCCTGGGCCGGCTCGACCCGCTGGATCGCGCCGTCGGCGTCCATCCGCCGGTCGAGCGCCGCCCAGAGATAGAAGCTGGTCACCGGCGCCGTGGCATGCCGGATCGCCGCCCAGATCCGCCGATCCTGCCAGCGCGGGTCGATCCGCGCGAGATCGGCAGTGCCGGTCACGTTCGTGCCCTGATCGAGCCGGTCGGTGGTCCGGTAGAGCAGGCTGCGCGAACCGACCATGTCATAGTTCAGCCGGTTGGCGACCCGGCTCAAAGTGCCCGCCCGGCGCGCCGCGACCATGTCCGCGGCGACCGCGCGGGCGACGCTGTCGTCGGGCAGGCCTTCGCCGTTCCAGCGTTCCATCGCCGCGACCGTCCGCGGCCACCTTTCCGGCAGCTCCGGATTGGTGAGGCCGCGCACGAGCATCATCGCGACCGGGCCGACGAAGGTGACGAGCAGGAACAGCGCCAGCGGAACGGTGACCGCGAGCGTCCACCAGGCCTTCGGTCGTGGCGGCGCGATGCCGGCTTCAGCGGGCGAGCCAGGCATTGAATCTCTGCGTGAGCTGGTCGCCATATTCGACCCAGAAATTGGCATCGAGCTCGAGCGCGTTGGTCATGTTGCGCGGGTCGGAAGGCGTGTCGAGCTTGAGCCGCGGATCGATCAATTGTTGGGCGCGGCGGCTGGTCAGGCCGGTCGGAATGAATTGCGGCAGCCGCATCTGGTTTTCGGGCCGGGTCATGAAGCGCAGCAGCTGCGCCGCTTCCGACTTGCGCGGGCTGTTGGCGAGGATCACCCAATAGTCGACCGCGTAGATATTGCCGTCCCAGCTGACCTTGAAGTTGCGGCGCTCGCTGCGGTTGGCGACGATCAGCCGGCCGGGGCTGGTCACCGACATCGCCACCTCGCCCGAGCCGAGCAGGTCCGGCACCTGCGAGATGGACGACCACCAGATCACGTTCGGCTTGATCGCCTCGAGCTTGCGGAAGGCGCGCTCGATCCCGGCCGGCGTGCGCAGGGTCGGATAGACCTGGGCGGTCGGCACGCCGTCCGCCATCAGCGCGATCTCGAGCGAATATTTGGGCGTCCGCCGCATGCCGCGCCGGCCTGGGAATCGCCCGAGGTCCCAGAAGTCGGTCCAGCTGCGCGGGCCGGCGCCCGCAATCCGGTCGCCGTCCCAGCCGATCAGATAGGACCAGAGCATCGCGCCGACGCCGCAATCGTGGACAGCCGTGGGGATGAAGGCGTCGCGGCCGCCCAGCGACGACCATTCGAGTCGTTCGAACAGGCCCTCCTCGCAGCCCAGGATCAGCTCCTCGGTCTCGACCTGGACCACGTCCCAGCTGGTGTCGCCGCCGAGCACCTTGGTCCGGATCACGCCGAGGCCGCCGTGCCAGCTGTCCTCCTGCAGGGCGATGCCGCTGCTGCGGCTGAAGGCGTTCCAATAGGCACGCCGATGCGCCTCCTGCGACGAGCCGCCCCAGCCGACCACGGTCAGCGGGCGCGATCCGGCGTTGCCGCGGCAACCGGCGACGCCAATGAGCGACAGCGCCATCGCTCCGGTCATCAGCTCGCGCCGCGTCACCCTCATGGCAGCGGCTCGGCCTCGGCCTTGTCAGCCGGGAAGGCGAAGCACTGGTCGGCGCACCAGGCGATCTCGACCGATTCCAACGGCGCGTAGCGGTGGCGGCGGTCGGTGCGCACGGTCAGGCTGACTCCGCCGGGCAGGATCGTCCGGACACGGGCATGATCGCCATGATAGATGGACCGCTCGATCGCCGCCGGGAAGCGGTTGCACGGCTCCGGCAGCGCGCCGGCGTGAATATGCTCCGGCCGGATGGTGGCGATCACCCGGTCGCCCTGCGCAATCGTCCCGACCGCGGTCGCGCGGACGATGAGCCCGTCGGCGATCCAGACCGAGCAATCGTCGCCATGCCGTTCGGTGACATAGCCGCTCATCGCATTGTTTTCGCCGACGAAGCGGGCGACGAAGGCATTAGCCGGGCGGTCGTAGATCGCCTCCGGCGTGTCGACCTGCTGCACCTCGCCGTCGGCGAAGACGGCGATCCGGTCCGACAGGGTCAGCGCCTCGCTCTGGTCGTGCGTGACGTAGAGGATGGTCAGGCCGAGCTGGCGCTGGATCCGCTTGATCTCGATCTGGAGCTTGTCGCGCAGCTGCCGGTCGAGCGCGCCGAGCGGCTCGTCCATCAGCACGATGTCGGGATCGAAGATCAGCGCGCGGGCCAAGGCGACGCGCTGGCGCTCGCCGCCGGACAATTGGTCGGGGCGGCGGCGGCCGAGCGTGTCGAGGCGCGTCAAGGCGAGCATCTCGTCGACCTTCGCGGACGCCTCGGCGCCGTTGATGCCGCGGACCGAGAGCGGGAAGCGGAGATTGTCGGCGACGCTCATATGCGGAAAGAGCGCGTAATTCTGGAAGACGACGCCCATGTTGCGCTGGTGCGGCGGCCGCCCGGCCAGCGAGGCGCCGTCGAGAAGGATCTCGCCCTGGGTCGGCGCCTCGAAGCCGGCGAGCATCATCAGGGTGGTCGTCTTGCCGGAGCCGGACGGTCCGAGCAACGTCAGGAACTCGCCGCGCCGCACCTCGAGATTGAGCCCCGACACGGCCGCCCGGCCGGCGCCATATCGTTTCTCGACCTCGGCGAAGCTGACCAGAGGGGCTGGGGATATCATGTCCATCAGCAGGCCACCGGATTGTAGACCTCGGCCAGGCGCCTCAGCCCTTCGTCGATCTGCTCGGGGGTCGCATAGCTGTAGGACAGGCGGACATGGTTGCGCGGCACCGGCCGATTGCTGGGATAACGCGCGTCGGCGCCGGCGAAGAACTTGCTGCCGGGAATGAGATTGACGCCGGCCGCGGCGGCGCGCGCGGCGAAGGCGTCGCCGTCGACGAAATCGGGCAGGGTCAGCCAGACATAATAGCCGCCTTCGGGGATCGTCAGCCGCGCCTCGGGCAGCTCGCGCCGGACCGCGGCGATCATCCGGTCGCGCCGCTCGCCATAGACTTGACGGGCCCGGGCGACATGGTCGGCGAAGGCCGGCGAGCGGCCGAATTCGTAGAGGATGCGCTGCACCAGGGGCGAGGAACCGCCGTCGGATTTCAGCTGGATCAGGCGGGCGATCATCGCCGCGTCGGCGGCGACCCAGCCGATCCGCAGGCCCGGCGCGACCAGCTTTGAGAAAGTGCCGAGATGGAAGACGGAGCCGGCCTGATCGAGCGCCTTCAGCATCGGCGCGGACTCGCCGTCGAACCGGACGCGGCGATAGGGCGTGTCCTCGATGAGGGCGATGTCCGCCTCCGCGGCCAGCTGGATCAGGGCGCGCCGGCGCGCTTCGTCCATGGTCGCGCCGGTCGGGTTGTTGAAGTCGGTGACGTTGTAGATCAGCTTCGGCGCCGGCAGTCCGCCGGCGCGCCGGACCGCGAGCAGCTCCTCGAGCTCGGCGACATCCATGCCGCCGTCATCCTGGCCGACCTCGATGAACTCGACCCCGAAGCTGCGGAAGATCGGGATGGCGGTGAAATAGGTCGGCGCGGTGACGACGATCGCATCGCCTTCGTCGAGCAGCAGCCGGCAGACCAGCTCGAGCCCGTGCTTGGCGCCGTTGACGACCAGGATATTGTCCGCGGTCAGCGCGCAGCCATCCTCGTTCATCTGCTCGGCGAGCCAGGCGCGCAGCTCCGGCTGCCCCTGGGTCGGCGAATATTGCAGCGTCTCCTCGCGGTGGATGGTCAGCGCGTCGACCGCGAAGCCGGTCAGATCGGGCAGCAATTGCGGCGCTGCGAAGCCCGAATCGAACAGGACGAAGCTCGGATCGAGCTCGCTCGGAAAATGCGGCGCGGGAAAGGCCGTGGAGAGGGCGGCGGCACGTCGCGCCAGTCGAGTTTCGATCACGTGGCACCATCCCCCACTTCACATGAGCCGCCCCGCCGGTCGGCCCACCCGAAATGATGGTCCGGAAACGAACATCCGCCATCCCAAGCGTCCAAGAAGACTGCAAAATCGGGAGTGGCGGATTCCGTTTCGCCGCCGCTCCTTCCTGGTGGAGATGCGGTGGTGACGATCAGGGGGAGAAGGCCGGCAGGGCCGTGGCGCGCGATCGTGCTGGCGCTCGCCTTGCCGATCGCCGTCGCCGCATCGGCGCAATCGCTGCCGCGCGGCCTGGTCGCCGAAGCCGATCCCTTTCCGAGCACCTATGCCCCGGCGCCGTCCGCCCCGTTCGCGATCGTCGGCGCGCGGATCCTGACCGGCACCGGCGCCGACATCGCCAACGGCACCTTGCTGGTCCGCGACGGCCGGGTCGAGGCGGTCGGCGAGAATCTCGCGGTTCCGGACGGCTATCAGCGGATCGACGCGCGCGGGCGCTGGGTGACGCCGGGGCTGATCGATTCCCATACCCATCTCGGCGCCAATTCCTCGCCGCAGACCCCGCTCAGCGGCGAGGCCAATGAATCGACCAATCCGAGCACGGCCGAAGTCTGGGTCGAGCATTCGGTCTGGCCGCAGGATCCGCAATTCCGGCTCGCCCGCGCTGGCGGCGTGACCACCGTGATGGTGCTGCCGGGCTCGAGCAATCTGTTCGGCGGCCGCTCGGTCACCTTGCGCAACGTGCCGGCCTCGACGGTGCAGGCGATGAAATTTCCGGGCGCGCCTTATGGCCTCAAGATGGCGTGCGGCGAGAATCCGCGCAGCACGTTCGGCGGCCGTGGCCGCTCGCCGGCGACGAACATGGGCAATGTCGCGCTCTATCGCCGCGCCTGGATCGAAGCCGCCGAATATGCCCGGCGTTGGGAGCGCTGGCGCGCCGCCGGCGGGGCCGGCGATCCGCCGCGCCGCGACCTCCAGCAGGAGACCCTGGCCGGCGTGCTGACCGGCGAGATATTGGTCCAGAACCATTGCTATCGGGCGGACGAGATGGCGGTGATGATCCAGATCGCCCGCGAGTTCGGCTTCCGCATCCGCGCCTTTCACCACGGCACCGAGGCCTACAAGCTGGCGCCTTTGCTCGCCCGCGAGGATATCTGCGTCGCGACCTGGGCGAGCAGCTGGGGCTCGAAGATGGAGGCGCTCGATGCGGTCGAGGAGAATGCGCCGATCGTCCACGCCGCCGGCGGCTGCGCGGTCATCCACAGCGACGACGCCACGCTCGGCCAGCGCCTCAACCAGGAAGCCGGCATCGCGCTGACGGCGGCCCGCCACGCCGGCATGACGATCGGCGAGGGCGAGGCGATCCGCTGGCTCACCTTCAATCCGGCACGGATGCTCGGCATCGAGCGCGAGACCGGCTCGCTCGAGCCCGGCAAGCGCGCCGACATCGTCTTGTGGAGCGCCAATCCGTTCAGCGTCTATGCGCTCGCCGACCGGGTCTGGGTCGACGGGGCGATCAGCTGGGACCGCAACGACCGCCGATTCCAGCAACCGTCCGACTTTCTCCTCGGGCAGCCTGGCCAGGAGGCGCCGCGATGATCGCGCGCCT
>JAYRLF010000273.1:0-6027 GCA_041905385.1 Allosphingosinicella sp. | reverse complement strand
GGATCGGTCGGCTTGTAGTCCGCGACGGCGGACGCGATCGCCTGCGCCTCGCCGAACTTGTCGACTTGAACCACCCAGGGAACGACCGTGCCCTGCGTCGATTGCCACACCAGCGCGGCCGCGAAGCCGCCGGCGAGCACCAGCGAGCCGAAGGCCATGAGTCGCCAGTTCTTTGCTTGCACGCGCGCAGAGCCGATGCGCTCGTCCCAGACCTGCGCGGCTTTGAGATACGGAGTTTCGGGTTCGGGCGTGCGCGCGTAGCGCACGGAGGGACGGCGGAAGAGATTCATTTATGATCATCCTGATGGAGGGACACGGACATGGAGCCGCCGCCGTGATCGCCCGAACGCACGGCATGGGCAGCGGCGGTCGCGCCGTGGCTCAAGGTCTGGCTGCGCTTCATGCGCGCGGCCCAGGCCGGTGGTGCGCCGGATGCTAAAGGGGTTTGAGCGGCTGAAGCGCCCGCGGCTGTTGCCGGTGAGGATGGTCCGCCCGTGGCGGCGGCGCGGCCGGCTGCGTAACTCGATTTGAGGGATGCGGCGGCGCGCGATGCAGCCTGTCGCACAGGCTGGATAGCTGCGGATGCGCCGGCCCTTGTAACGCCGCCCAGACCGGCAGCGACGGCGCCCATGCGGCTCTGGCCGGATGCGCCGGCGCCATAGGCGCTCGATGTGCTGCCGGCGAGATACGCACCTCCGCGCGCGGCGGCCGCGGTCATGCGTCCGCCGCCACCAACCGCGCTCGCCGCGCCGGAGAGGCCAGCGCTTGCGCCCATGACGCCGGCCGCACCGATGCCGGCGACGGCAAGGCCAGTGCCGACGGCGGCGCCTGCACCGAGTTGCGGCGCGCCGGAAACAAGTCCGGTAGCGATGCCGGGACCGAAGATCGACAATCCCATCAGCGACAGCGCGCCGAGCACAAGCGCCAGCGCGTCGGTGATGGTCGGTGTACCGGAGAAGCCGGTCGTGAATTCGCTGAACAGGCGGGAGCCGATGCCGACGATCACGGCGAGCACGAGAATCTTGACGCCGGAGGCGACAATGTTGCCGAGGACCTTTTCGGCGAGGAACGCGGTCTTGTTGAACAGCGCGAACGGGATCAGCACGAAGCCCGCGAGCGTGGTCAATTTGAACTCGATCAGCGTGACGAATATCTGGACCGCGAGAATGAAGAAGGCGATGAGCACGATCGCCCAGGCGATCATCAGCACCATGATCTGCACAAAATTCTCGAAGAACGAGATGTAGCCCATCAGGTCGCCGGCGGCCTTGAGGATGGGCATGCCGGCGTCGATGCCGACCAGCGCGACGCGGCCGGGCTGGAGCAATGTGTCGGCCGTGAGCGACGATCCGCCCGCCTTCAGGCCGAGGCCGCTGAAGGACTGGAAGACGATCCCGGCGAGCCGGTTGAAGTTACCGATGATGAAGGCGAAGAAGCCGATATAGAGCGTCTTCCTGATGAGACGGGCAAGCACGTCTTCGTCGACGCCCCAGGCCCAGAACAGGCCCGCCAGCGTGATGTCGATGACGATCAGTGTGGAGGTGAGGAATCCGATCTCGCCGCCGAGCAGGCCGAAGCCGCTATCAATGTAGCGGGTAAATGTCTCCAGAAAGCGGTCGATGACGCCGGTGTTCATGGCCGCGCGCGCCCAGCATCGCCTTCCAGGAAATGACGGCGGCTGTCCGCCCACGCCTTCTTGCAACCGGCGTCGTCGAGCGCGGCCGCGCCGATCTCGCGGCAGCGGAGCAATTCGCTGGATGCAGGCTCCTCGCTCTGTGACTGAGCGGTCGACGCGGGTGTTTCCTCGGTGGCGTCGGGACGCAACGCAATGGCGCAAGCCGCCACGATCACGGCAAATGCGAGGACGGCGACAACTCGGGTTGCAACTTTCCAATCCATCGTCGTCCCTCAGTCATGGAACATGCGAACGGGCGTCGGGCTGTAGCTGCTTCCGGTCAGGAAGCGGCTGAGCTGTTCGCGCGACTGCTCCTGCGCCGCGGCCTTGCGGGAGTTCTCAAGGGCGTCGGCTCTGCCCTGTGCGGCGAGCATCGCGGTGAGGTCGGCAAGTTGCCGGGTCTGGACGCCGATGAGTTGGTTGCCGGCCTGCGTCGCCTGAAGCACGCCGACGGCCGACTGGCTGGAGTCGACCAGCGTGCTGGTCTGGGCGCGCGTGCCGTCGAGGTTCTGCACGGCGACCGCTCCGGCCTTCAGCGAGTGCTCGTAGGCCGACAGCGATTGCTGCCAACGGTCGCGTGCGGACGTGATGAGCTGCGCGTCGGTCTTGCCGACCGCGAAGTTCTGGAAGGTCGACGAGAACTGTGTCTCGATATTGCCGACGTTGTAGGCCAATTTGTCGGCCTCACCCATCAGCCGCTTCATCTCGGCGAAGTTGCCGTCGATCTGGGAGAGGACAGACGTTGGCAGGCTGGCGAGGTGCTTCGCCTGGTTGATCAGCATCTGCGTCTGATTGGCGAGCGAGGTGATCTGGTTGTTGATCTGCTGAAGCGCGCGTGCGGCGGTCAGGACGTTCTGCGCGTAGTTCGACGGGTCGTAGACGATGTCAAATGCATCGGTGCTGCCGGGTGCAAACGTCACGGCAAGCACGAGCGCACCCGCCGCAATCGGGTGGCGATAACGCAAGCGGAATACGGACAGAATCATGATGGCGTCTCCTGTTCTGACGGCGTGATGCGCGACGGCTGATGCGTTGCAACGGACGCATCGATGACATTCGTGAGATTGGGAACGAGGTCGGCGGCCCAGGCGAGGTCGTTGGCGTAGAGCCAGGCTTCGAGGAAGTACGGCCGCGCGCCATCGCGCAGCAGCTCGTCGATCAGCGCGTGCGCGGCCTTGTCCGACGATGCGCACAGCGCCAGCGCGACGGAGCCAAGCCCCAGCTCAAACAAGCGGTTGCCGCGTCGCGACTGGCAGTAGTAATCGCGCTTCGGGGTCGCCCGCGCGATGATCTCGATCTGACGGGAATTAAGCCCAAACCGCTCATAGACGGCGGTGATCTGCGGCTCGATGGCGCGCTCGTTGGCGAGGAAGATGCGCGTCGGGCAGCTCTCGACCAGGACGGGCGCGATCGGCGACGCCTCGATGTCGGCCAGCGACTGCGAGGAAAAGACCACGCTGACGTTCTTCTTCCGCAGCGTCTTGAGCCATTCCTTGATCTTGTCGGCGAAGCCACCGTCGTCGAGCGCCCGCCAGCCCTCGTCGATGACGAGCAGGCTCGGTCGACCGTCGAAGCGGGCCTCGATGCGGTGGAACAGGTAAGAGAGAACGGCCGGCGCCGCCCTGGTGCCGACAAGCCCTTCGGTCTCGAAGGCCTGGACGTTCGCCGTGCCGAGATATTCGTGCTCGGCGTCAAGCAGCCGACCATGCGCGCCGCCGATGCAGTAGGGACGCAGCGCCTGTTTCAGCACTGAGGACTGCAACAGCACCGTCAGGCCGGTGATGGTGCGCTCCTCGACCGGCGCCGAGGCCAGCGACGTCAGCGCCGCCCAGATATATTCCTTAACATCCGGGGTGATCGTAACGCCCTCGCGCAGGAGAATGTCGACCAGCCAGTCGGCGGCCCAGGCCCGTTCGAGAACATGATGGATGAGAGCCAGCGGCTGGAGCGCGACGGACGTGGATTCCGCCTCGTCGGTAAGCGTGCCGCCGAGGTCCTGCCAATCGCCGCCCATCGACAAGGTCGCGGCTCGGATGCTGCCGCCGAAATCGAAGACGAAGACTTGCGAATTGCGATAGCGGCGGAACTGGAGCGCCATCACAGCGAGCAGCACGGACTTGCCCGCCCCGGTCGGCCCGACGATCATGGTGTGGCCGACATCGCCGACATGGAGCGCGAAACGGAACGGCGTCGCGCCTTCGGTCCTGGCGTAGAACAATGGCGGCATGCCGAGGTGTTCGTCCCGCGCCGGCCCGGCCCAGACTGCCGACAGTGGCATCATGTGCGCGAGGTTGAGCGTCGAGATCGGCGGCTGGCGGACGTTCGCGTAGGTCTGGCCGGGGATCGAGCCGAGCCAGGCTTCGATGGCATTGACGCCTTCCACGATGCAGGTGAAGTCGCGCGACTGGATGACCTTCTCGACCAGCCGCAGCCGTTCGTCGGCGATGGTGCGGTCGGCGTTCCACACCGTGACGGTCGCGGTCACATAGACCTGGCCGACCTGATCGGAGCCGAGGTCTTGCAGGGCCGCGTCGGCATCGGCGGCCTTGTTCGCGGCGTCGGTGTCCAGTAACACCGACTGCTCGTTCGTCATCACCTCCTTCAGGATCGCCGCGACTGATTTGCGCTTTGCAAACCACTGCCGGCGGATTTTCGTGACGAGGCGCGTTGCGTCGGTCTTGTCGAGCATGATGGCGCGCGTCGACCACCGATAGACGAAGGCCAGGCGGTTGAGGTCGTCGAGGATTCCGGGGAATGTCGAGGTCGGGAATCCGACGACGGTGAGCGTGCGGACATGGAAGTCGCCAAGCCGCGGTTCCAGCCCGCCGGCGAGCGGCTGATCGGCCAGCAACGCGTCGAGGTGCATTGGCGTTTCCGGCACGCGCACGCGATGGCGTTTGGTCGAAATGGTCGAATGCAGGTAGGTCAGCGTTTCCGAGTCATCGAGCCAGTCGGCTTCCGGCACGAAGCCTTCGACGAGATTGAGCACGCGGTCGGTACGATCGACGAAACTCTTCAGCAGTTCCCAGGGATCGACCCCACTGCGCTCACGGCCCTCGTAGAGCCAGGCTTCCATGCGCGAGGCTTCCTCGGCGGGCGGCAGCCAGACGAAGGTGAGGAAGTAGCTCGACTCGAACAGGACGCCGGAGTCCTCGAACTGCTCGCGGCGTTCGATGTCGAGAAGGGCCGAGGCAGATTCCGGAAACAGGCTTTCCGGGTAGTCGGTGGCGGGATGACGCTGTGCTTCGACGAAGATCGCCCAGCCGGAGCCGAGACGGCGCAGCGCATTGTTCAGGCGCGCGGTCGTGCCGACCAGTTCGGCCG
The DNA here is from genome assembly GCA_041905385.1 of Allosphingosinicella sp. Lineage (GTDB taxonomy): Bacteria > Pseudomonadota > Alphaproteobacteria > Sphingomonadales > Sphingomonadaceae > Allosphingosinicella. The sequence continues at coordinate 1,028 of JAYRLF010000273.1, read as the reverse complement.
GCGTGGCGCTGTCGAGATCGGGACCGCGAAACCGCGCCGTCCGTTGAAACGATCCGTCCTTGTTGAGGACAACGCCCGGCGCGACCAACGCGGCCCAGGGCAGGAAATCCGCGAGCTGTGCGTTCTTCTTCCGGTATTCGGCGAGGTTCAGCATCGGCGCGCCTCACACGTCCATGTGCGCGGGATAGCGCAGGTGTCGGCGGCCGACGTCGACGAACTGCGCGTCGCGCTTCGCGGCCCAGACGGCCGCGAAATGCCCGATCGCCCAGATGACGAGGCCGGCGAGCCACAGGCGCAGGCCGAGCCCGACGGCGCCGGCAAGCGTTCCGTTGGCGATGGCGACCGTGCGCGGCGCGCCGCCGAGCAGGATCGGTTCGGTGAGCGCGCGATGCACCGGCGCGAAGAAGCCGCGGACGTCTTCCTCCATCAGACCAGCGCCCCGCCGCCAAAGCTGAAGAAGCTGAGAAAGAAGGAAGAGGCCGCGAAAGCGATGCTCAAACCGAAGACAATCTGCACCAGCCGCCGGAAGCCGCCTGCGGTGTCGCCGAAGGCGAGCGTGAGGCCCGTGGTGATGATGATGATAACCGCCACGATCTTGGCGACCGGCCCCTCGATGGATTCGAGAATCTTTTGAAGCGGTTCTTCCCACGGCATCGACGAACCGGAGGCATGGGCGGGCGCCGCCGTCAGCAGCGTGATCGTGGCGAGCGCCGTCGCCTCGGTCAGGTGGTGGCGCACACGAGACAAGGCAAGCCGGGTCATTCAGGGTCTCCTTTCGAGGGGTTTGGGGTGGGGAGCAGCGCGTTGAGGGTGCGGTAGTCGCCGGTTGCTGGATCGAGTCCGTCGACATGGGCGATCTCGGCCAGGCGCCGTTCGGCGCCGCGGCCAGACAGAACGGCGACAATATCGATGGTCTCTGCTATCAAGGCGCGTGGGACCGTGACGACGGCCTCCTGCACGAGCTGCTCGAGCCGGCGCAGTGCGCCGATCGCGGTATTGGCATGGATGGTGCCGACCCCGCCGGGATG
>JAYRLF010000272.1:0-6040 GCA_041905385.1 Allosphingosinicella sp. | reverse complement strand
AGCGCGGCATCTTCCGCGTCGTCGAGACGATCCCGGTCCAGGGTCCGGGCCGGCTGACCCTGCTCTATCCGCAATGGCTGCCCGGCAACCATGCGCCGCGCGGGCCGATCAACAGCATCGCCGGCATCGCCGTCACCGGCGGCGGCCGGGCGCTGACCTGGCGCCGCGATCCTCGCGACGTCTATGTCTTCCATGTCGACGTGCCGGCCGGCGTGCGCGACGTCCGGGTCGCCTTCCAGCATTTGTCGCCGACCGAGAGCAACCAGGGGCGGATCACGATGACGCCCAACATCCTCAACCTGCAATGGGAGAAGATGACGCTCTATCCGGCCGGCCATTATGTCCGGAACATCCCGGTCCAGGCGAGCGTGACCTATCCCGCCGGCTGGACCGTCGCCACCTCGCTCGACGTCGAGGGCCGGCGCGGCAACCGGATCGCCTATCGCACCGTGCCCTATGAGACGTTGGTCGATTCGCCGGTGTTCGCGGGCCGCTATGCCCGGCGCGAGCGGATCGGCGATTCGGTCAATCTCAACCTGTTCGCCGACCAGCCCGGCGATCTCGCGGCGACCGAGGAGCAGCTCGCCGCCCATCGCCGGCTGGTCGAGCAGGCGACGCGGCTGTTCGGCGCGCGCCATTATGACGAATATGAATTCCTGGTGGCGTTGACCGACGAGCTCGGCGGCATCGGGCTCGAGCACCTGCGCTCCTCCGAGAACAGCCACCCGCGCACCTATTTCACTGAATGGGGCAGCGGTTCGGCCGGCCGCGACCTGCTGGCGCACGAATATACGCACAGCTGGAACGGCAAATATCGCCGTCCGGCCGATCTCTTCACCGCCCATTACAACACGCCGATGCAGGGCAGCCTGCTCTGGCTGTACGAGGGCCAGACCCAGTTCTGGGGCAATATATTGTCCGCGCGGTCGGGCATGATGCCGGCCGAGGACGTGCTCGCCGAGCTCGCCCGCGCCGCCGCTTTCTACGATAGCCAGCCGGGCCGCAGCTGGCGGCCGCTGCTCGACACGACCATGGATCCGGTGATCCAGGCGCGCCGGCCGCAGCCCTGGGGGAGCTGGATGCGCAGCGAGGATTATTACACCGAAGGCATGCTGATCTGGCTCGAGGTCGATGCGCGGCTGCGCGCCCTGAGCGGCGGCCGCCGATCGATCGACGATTTCGCGCGCGCCTTCTTCGGCCAGAATCCGGGCGACCAGGGCATCTCGACCTATAATTTCGAGGACGTCGTCCGCACCCTCAATGGGATCGCGCCGTTCGACTGGGCGGGCTTCCTGCGCCAGCGGGTCGATGCGACCGGCCCGGCGCCGCTCGCCTGGATCGAGGCCGGCGGCTATCGGCTGGTCTATCGCGACACGCCGCCGCCTTATTACACGTCGCGCGAGCGCGACCGGAAGATCCTCGACCTCACTTATACGATCGGGCTGGTGGTCGGCGAAGGCGGCAACATCAGCAGCGTCGCCTGGGATTCGCCTTTGTTCAACGAAGGCGTCACCGTCGATGCGACGATCGTCGCAGTCAACGGCCAGCACTATTCGCACGACCTCCTGAAGCGGGCGATCCGCGAGGCGCGGGGCGGCCGCGATCCGATCCGCTTCCTGATCAAGCGGGGCGAGCGTTATCGCGAGGTCGCCATCGCCTATCATGACGGACTGCGCTATCCGGTCCTCGAGCGGGTCGGCAGCGGGCCATCCAATCTGGACGCCTTGCTCGCCCCTCGCTGACGGGGGTTAGCGCATTTGGCTACCTCCACTTCCTCCCCTGCATTTGCAGGGGAGGGGGACCATGCGAAGCATGGTGGAGGGGCTTCTTTTCGCCCGAAGTGGCCCCTCCACCGCGCTGCGCGCGGTCCCCCTCCCCTCGAAATCGAGGGGAGGATCTGGATCTGAGGGGGGATCGGATGCTGAGACTGCTGCTCGTCGTCGCCTGCGCCTTGACCGGCTGTGCCGCCATCCCGCAAGCCGAGCGCCCGATGTCGAGCAATTCGGCCCCCGAAAGCGCCGCCTGGCGCACCCGCGTCGCGCTCGAGCGGATCGAGGCGCTCAATCCACGCCTCAACGCCGTCATCGCGGTCGATCCGACCGCGCTCGATCAGGCGCGGGCCCTCGACCGCGGCGAGGCGCGCGGGCCTCTCTTCGGCATGCCGATCCTGATCAAGGACAATATCGAGACGGCCGGCCCGCTGCCGACCACCGCGGGCAGCCTGGCGCTGGCCGACAATGTCACCGGGCGCGATGCGCCGCTGGTCGCCCGTCTGCGCGCGGCCGGGGCGGTGATCGTCGGCAAGGCCAATCTGTCGGAATGGGCCAATATCCGATCGAGCGATTCGATCTCGGGCTGGAGCGCGCTCGGCGGCCAGACCCGCAATCCCTATGCCCTCAACCGCAACCCCTGCGGCTCGAGCTCGGGCAGCGCGGTGGCGGTGGCGGCGGGGATGGTCCCGGCCGCGATCGGAACCGAGACGGACGGATCGATCACCTGCCCCGCCGCGATCAACGGCATCGTCGGCTTCAAGCCGACCGTCGGCCTGGTCAGCCGCACCCATGTCGTGCCGATCAGCCACAGCCAGGACACGCCCGGCCCGATGACCCGGACCGTCCGCGACGCCGCCCTGGTGATGAACGCGATCGCCGGCAGCGACCCGGCCGATCCGGCCACGGCCGAGGCCGATGCGCGGCGCGAGGATTATACGGCCCGGCTGCGCCCGGGCGCCCTGCGCGGCGTGCGCCTCGGCGTGACCCGTTTCGCCAGTGGGTTCGGCACCGACGAGGCGTTCGAGGCCGCGCTCGCGACCCTGCGTGCGCAGGGCGCCGAGCTGGTCGAGATCAGCGCATTTCCGGGCCGGGGCGACATCAGCCGCAACGAGCTGGTGGTCCTGCTGGCGGAACTGAAGCACGATCTCAACGCCTATCTCGCGACCTTGCCGCCGAACGTGACGACGCGGACTCTGGCCGATCTGATCGCGTTCAACCGCGCCCATCACGATGTCGAGATGCCGCTCTTCACCCAGGACCTGTTCGAGCGTGCCGAAGCGACGCCCGGCCTCGACGCCGCCTATCGCGAGGCGCGCGCGACCTCGCTGCGCATGGCCGGCCCCGAGGGGATCGACCGGCTGCTGCGCGAGCATCGCGTCGTCGCCCTGGTGGGCCCGACACGCTCGGCCGCCTGGATGATCGATGCGGTCCATGGCGACCAGAGCCCGGGCGGCGGCGCCGGCGGCCTCGCCGCCGTGGCCGGCTACCCGCATCTCACCGTGCCGATGGGTCAGGTGCGCGGGCTTCCGGTCGGCCTCAGCTTCATCGGCGCGCGCTGGTCCGACGCCCTGATCCTGTCGCTCGGCCACGCCTTCGAGCTCGCCGCGCCGCGCCGGATCGAGCCGCGCTTCCTCGATTCGATCGAGGAGAGCGACGAGGTCGCGCCACATCTGAGGCCGCATCGGCGCTAGGCGCGATGGCTGAAACGAAGGTCACGATACGATTGGCAAGTGTTACCTTCATTACCTTTACCTCGATAGCGGAGCTCAGGCAGCGGGCGTTTCTTCGGTTCGACGATGTCAAAGAGCCGTCTTCACGGCGCGCCGTGATCGGCTCCTCTCGTAGCAGCGGCGGATCGAACAGTTCCTCGAAATCAGTCGCGCAATATCATGTTCGCGCCAGGGTCGCAGTGCCGGCAGCGCTGCTGCTAGGCTTTCGGCTTTCTTTTCTTCACCGGCCGCCGCGCCCCCGCTTCGACCGCAAGCCGCGCCCAGCGCTGCATCGCCTCTGGATCGTCATAGACGTCGGTCGGCGCCCTTCTGTAGTTCATCACGTCGACCTTGCCGTCCTTGAAGGTCACGGAGAATTTCTCGCAGCCCTCGGCGTCCCAGATTGCGTCGGTCTCGGCATCGGCTTTGAACCAGAGCTCGCCCTCGTCCATGATCGCGAAGATGGTGCCGTCCAAATAGAGCGTGCCGCCGCCCATCATCTTGCGCATCGTGACGGCGCCGAGCGGCTCCAATGCCTCCTGCACCCAGGCGTAGAGACCGGGGTCGATGCTCATGAGGTGAGCTTCAGGCCGGCGATGCAGGCGACGATGCCGAGGATCAGCAGCATGCGCAGCGTCGTCGTCGGCTCGCCGAACCAGATCATGCCGACCACGACCGTGCCGATCGCGCCGATTCCGCCCCAGACCGCATAAGCGGTCCCCATCGGAATGGTCCGCGCCGCATATTCGAGCAGCGCCATGCTGAGCCCGACCGAGACCAGGAAGGCCAAGGTCCAGGGCAGGTTGCGGAAGCCGTCGACGAAGCGCAGCGAGGTCGTGAAGCCGATCTCGAACAGGCCGCCGAGGATGAGCCAGACCCATGCCATAAGGCGAAAGCGTTAGCGCCGCCGCCGCCCCGGCGCTAGCGTGGCTTATGGCCTCGATCGGCAGGGTCCTCGCGCCGGCGCGCTTTCTCTTCTTCCTCGCTTTGCTGGTCGCGGCGGCCTCGACCGCGGCCGGCCTGCTCGGCGATCCGATACGGGGATTCATGATCGGCTTCGACCTGGCCGGACTGGTCTTCCTGCTTTCCTGCCTGCCGCTGATGCGGATCGCCGACCCGGCGGTGATGCGCGACCATGCCCAGGCCAATGACGCCAATCGCACGGTCCTGCTGATCATCACCGCGATCGTGTCGATCGCGGTGCTGGCGACGGTCGGCGCCGAGACGATCGGAACCGGGACCGAATCAGCCGCGACCAAGACCCTCGTCGTCGCGACTCTGATCATCGCCTGGACGTTCGCGAACCTGGTCTATGCGCTTCACTATGCGCATCTCTTCTACCGCAGCGAGGGCGGCATAGCCTTTCCCGGGACGACGGCCCCCGGCTATGCCGATTTCGTCTATTTCGCCTTCACGCTCGGCATGACCTTCCAGACCTCCGACGTCGTGATCGAGGATTCGGGGATCCGCCGGGCGGTCACCCTGCACTGCTTCGCCGCCTTCATCTTCAACCTCGGCGTGCTCGCCTTCACGATCAACGTGCTCGGCGGGTGAGCACGGATTCCGCTACCCGGCGACGTCCGGGATCCCAGATTCCGGATCGGTCATCGGCCGCGGCTCGCGCGGCGCCGCGATGAAGCAGGCGCCGACGATCATCGCCGCGCCGAGCGCCGTCAGCGGCCGCACCGGCTCGGCGAAGACGATCATCCCGAGCAAAGCGGCCCAGATGAAGGCGGTATATTCGACCGGCGCGAGATGCTGCGCCTGGGCCCGCGCATAGGCCCAGGACAGCAGCGCCAGCGAGAGCAGGCCGAGCAAGGCGGCGCCGATGATCGAGGGGATCTGCTCGACCGTCGGCAGGACGGCCAGGAACGGGGCGACGACCAGGTAGCAGCCGCTGATGATCAGACTGTTGAAGAAGGCCACCTCGGCCGGCCTGGCGATCTGCGCCTGCTGCCGCATCAGGATGATGTTCCAGGCGTAGAGGGCGGCCGAGGCGAGGATCGCCAGCGCGCCGCGAAACGCCTCCGGTCCCATCTGCTCCCGCCACTGGGCCGACATGATGACCAGCACGCCGGCGAAGCCGAGCAAAGAGCCGAGGATCGCGCGGCGCTCGATCTTCTCCTTGAGCAGCAGCGCGGCGAGATAGAGCGCGATCAAGGGCGCGACGAAGGACAAGGCCACGCCCTGCGCCAGCGGCACCCGTGCCAGGCCCCAGAAGAACAGCACGCCCATCACCGAGGTCATGCCGCCGCGGATCAGGTGGACCCGCATCGCCGCCCGAGTCGGCCAGGGGGTGCGCAAGGCGAAATAGACCAGTCCGCCGAACAGGGCTCCCGCGAGCACGCGCCAGAACATCGCATTGAAGGCGCCGATCTCGATCGTCAGTCCCTTCATCACCGCGTCCATCGCCGAAAAGAAGGCGATGCCGAGCGTGGCGACGGCAAAGGCGGTGGCTGGTGAGGAGGCGCGAATCGTGGCCAAGGCAAGCTCCGGTGGACCTGGCGCCGCTGTTGCCTAAAAACTTACGGCGGCGAAACACATTCCTTGGAGGTTGAT
>JAYRLF010000271.1:0-6049 GCA_041905385.1 Allosphingosinicella sp. | reverse complement strand
TGTAATAGTCGAGCAACACACCTAGGGGAGGATCTTCCATGCGCACGACCATCGCCGCCGCCTTGCTTGCTTCGACCGTCGTCACTCTGGCCGTCGCCAGCGCGGCGCACGCCCAGCCCGCGCCAGCGAGCGCCAGCAGCGGCCGCTACACGGCGCGTCAATTCTACGAGACCACCGCCTACGGCATGGCCGCGCCGACCGAACTCGCTTTCTCGCGCGATGGCCGCAACCTGCTGATCTCGAGCGACGCTACGGGCGTGATCAACGCTTATGCGATGCCCGTCGGCGGCGGCGCGCCGGTCGCGCTGACCGCCTCGACGACCACGGCCAACATCCCGCTCGCATATTTCCCGGGCGACGACCGGATGCTTTACACCGCCGATCAGGGCGGCAACGAGCTCAACCACCTCTATGTCCGCGCCGCCGACGGTAGCGTCCGCGATATCACCCCGGGCGAGCGGCTCAAGGCCAATTTCCACGGCTTCAGCACCGACGGCCGCACCCTGTTCGTCAGCACGAACGAGCGCAATCCGCAGATGTTCGATCTCTACGCCTATGACGCGCAGAGCTTCGGGCGCCGGATGATCTTCCAGAATGAAGGCTATCTGATCGGCGACATTTCGCGCGACGGCCGCCACCTGGCGCTGATCAAGGCGCACAGCAGCGCGAACAGCGACGTCTATCTCGCCGAGATCGGCGCGGCCGCGGCGCCGCGGCTGATCACCGGGCACCAGGGCAATGTCGCCTACGAGGTCTACGGCTTCACCCCCGACAGCCGGTCGCTGATCTACAGCACCAACGAGACCAGTGAGTTCAGCCAGGCCTGGACCTATGGGCTGGCCGGCGGCGCCAAGAGGCCGATGGTCCAGGCCGATTGGGACGTGCTGTTCGTCGATCATTCGCCCTCCGGCCGCTACCGCGCGGAGGCGCTCAACGCCGACGCCTCGACCCGGATCACGATCACCGACACGCGCAGCGGCCGGCCGGTGACCCTACGCGGCATTCCCGAAGGCGATCTCGGCGGCATCCGCTTCAACCGCGACGAGACGATGGTCGCCTTCACCGTCCGCTCCGACACCTCGCCGGCCGACATCTTCGTCGCCGACCTCGCCACCGGCCAGGCGCGCCGGTTGACCCGCGCGCTCAATCCCGCCATCGACGAGGCCCGGCTGGTCGACGGCGAGGTCGTCCGCTTCCGCTCCTACGACAATGTCGAGATTCCCGGCATCCTCTACCGGCCGCGCGAGGCGAGCGCCGGCCGGCCGGTGCCGGCGATCGTGCTCGTCCACGGCGGCCCGGGCGGCCAGAGCCGGCGCGGCTACAGCGCCGACGTCCAGTTCCTCGTCAACAACGGCTATGCCGTCTACCAGATCAACAATCGCGGCTCTTCGGGCTACGGCAAGACCTTCTTCCACATGGACGACCGTCGCCATGGCGACGTCGACCTGCGCGACGTGGTCGCGGCGCGCCACTGGCTCGCCAATATGGACTGGGTCAGCGACCGGGTCGCGGTGATGGGCGGCTCCTATGGCGGCTATATGACCGCCGCCGCCTTGGCCTTCCATCCCGAGGTGTTCGATCTCGGCATCAACATCTTCGGCGTCACCAATTGGGTGCGGACGCTGAACTCGATCCCGGCCTGGTGGGGCGCGCAGCGCACCGCCTTGTTCGACGAGATGGGCGATCCCGCGACCGACGCCGAGCGCCACCGCCGGATCTCGCCGCTCTTCCACGCCGCCAATATCCGCCGGCCGATGCTGGTCGTGCAGGGCGCCAACGACCCGCGCGTGCTCCAGGTCGAAAGCGACGAGCTGGTCGCCGCCGTGCGCCGCAACAATGTCCCGGTGGAATATGTGCTGTTCCCCGACGAAGGCCATGGCTTCCGCCGCAAGGACAATCGGGTCACCGCGGCCGAGGCCTATTTGCGGTTCCTGGACCAGCATCTGAGGCGGTAAGAGGGAGCGGCGCGCAACGGAGGCGATCCGATCATGAGATTCCCGCCCGCCTGTCCAGAAATCCCGGTCCGCGACCTCGCCGAGTCGCTTGCTTATTATCGCGACCGGCTCGGCTTCGCCGTCGATTGGGCGGACGAGACGCTTGGCCTTGCCGGCCTCTCCAGGGGCGAGGCGCGATTGTTCATGTCGAACGCGCCGTTCCGGTCGATCGCGGGCAATGAGGCGCCTCTGGTCCTATGGGTCAATCTCGGCAGCCGCGAGGAAGTCGACGCGCTGCATGAGGCATGGTCGGCCGCCGGCGCGGTCGTGACGGCGCCGCCGGAGGCCAAGCCCTACAAGCTCTACGAGTTCCTGGTCGAGGATCCGGATCGCAACCGGCTCCGGATCTTCTACGACTTCGGCTGGGAAGAAAATCAGTAGCCGCCGAGATCCGGGGCGAAGACTCGCGTCATGGAGCCACGGCCCGCTCGAGCGCTACAATCCCGGTGAGCTCGCCGCCCAGGCCTTGGTGGCCTGGCAGCTTTCCATCGCCCGGGCGTAAGCGGGGCGTGCCGTCGTGCGGGCGAGATAGTCGCGCTCGGCGGCGCCGGGGACGTAATTGCCGGTTCGCAGGCCAAGCAGGAGAGCGTAGCTCACCGAGATATCGGCAGCCGTGAATCGGTCGCCGGCGAGATAGGGGCAATCCGCGAGGCGGTGGACCACCAGCCCCAGCCGGCTCTCGAAAGTCTCGAGCGCCCAGCAGGTGACCCGGGCGCCCCGCTCGGCCGCGGGCGCGAATGCGCGACCGACAATGACCGCGTTCATCGGCCCGGCGAGCCCGGCCTCGCCCAGGTGAAGAAATTGCAGATAGGAACCGAAGGCGGGATCGTCCGGGGCGACGGCGAGCGCGCCCGGGCCCTGACGCGCAAGCAGATATTCGAGGATCGCGATCGATTCGACCATGATCGTCTCGCCGTCCTGCAGCACGGGAATGAAACCGGCGGGATTGACCGCGAGGAAGTCGCGATCCTTTTCGGCTGCGAACAGGTCGACCGGATGCAGCCGATAGGCCAATCCCAATTCTTCGAGCAGCCAGACAACGCGAAAGCCGCGGCCTTCGCCATAGACGGTGAGCATGGTTGAACGTTCCTCGAATAGGGCCGGACCTAGAGCAGCGAGCGCAAATCGGTGCGGACGCCATCGGAGTCGGACAGCCGCTCCTCCATTTCGGCATGGAGCGACTCCCAGATCGGCATCGCCGCGGCCAGCGCCGCCATGCCGGCGTCGGCGAGGCGCACCCGGCGGCCGCGGCGGTCGGACGGATCGGCGATGATCTCGACCATGCCGCGCCGCGCCAGCGGCTTAAGATTGGCGGTGAGCGTGGTCCGGTCCATCGCCAGGATCGCGGCGACCTCGCCGATCGCCGGCGGATCGGCGGGGCGGTTGACCGCATTGAGCAGCGAGAATTGGCCGCTGGTCAGGCCGACCGGCCGGAAAGCCTGATCGAAGCGGCGGGCGAGCGCCCGCGCCGCCTGATTGGCATGCAGGCAGAGGCAGCGCTCGCGGACGCGCAAGGTCGTTTCGCGGGAAACAGTCGCGGTTGACATGATTCTTTATGTTGATATCAACCTAAATTGTCAAGCAAGGAGATGCCCGATGATTCGCGTTCACGCCTTTCGCAACGTGCCTCCCTTCGCGCAGGGACTGGTTCGCGACTTCAGGGTCCGCTGGGCGCTGGAGGAAGCGGGGCTGCCCTACGAAGCGGACCTGCTGGAGCAAGGCCAGCAGAAGGCGCCCGATTATCGCGCGCTACAGCCGTTCGGCCAGGTTCCTTATTATCGCGACGGCGACCTGGAAATGTTCGAATCCGGCGCAATCGTCGTCCATATAGCAGAGCGGTCCGAGACGCTGATGCCGCGCGACAATGCCGGCCGCGTCGCCACCCTGACCTGGATCTTCGCGGCCCTCAATACAATCGAGCCTGCGATTCAGAGCCTTGCCGAGATCGACCTGTTCAATGCCGACCAAGCCTGGGCGATCGAGCGTCGACCGGCCGCGGTCGACCGGGTTCGGATGAGGCTAGGCGAGCTTGCCGACCGCCTCGGCCATCGCGATTATCTCACCGGCCGCTTCACCGCCGGCGATCTGATGATGGTTACGGTGCTGCGGATCCTGCGTCACACCGATCTCGTCGCAGAGTATCCGAACCTCGCCGCCTATCTGGCGCGCTGCGAGGCGCGGCCGACCTTTCAGCGGGCCTTGGCCGCGCAAATGGAACCCTTCCAGGCCGAGCCGCCGCTGGTCGCCGCCTGACCGGCGGCTTGCACGCCCTGTCCCGCGAAGCTAGGCGGCGGACTCATGTCCGCCGCCGCTTTCCCGCATCACCACCTGCTCGGGATCGAAGGACTCTCCGCTTCCGACGTCACTCTGATCCTCGACGAGGCCGAAGCCTGGGTCGATTTCAATCGCGGCAGGCGCAAGGCCGACGACCGCCTCGCCGGCCTCACCCAGATCAACGCCTTCTTCGAGAATTCGACGCGGACGCTCTTCTCGTTCGAGATTGCCGGCAAGCGGCTCGGCGCCCAGGTCTCGAACTTCCACCCGGCCGCGTCGAGCGTACGCAAGGGCGAAAGCTTGATCGACACCGCGCTGACGCTGAACGCGATGCGGCCCGATCTGCTCGTCATCCGTCACGAGGCCGATGGCGCCGCCGCCGACGTCGCCGAGGTGATGGGCTGTCCGGTGATCAACGCCGGCGACGGCCGGGGCGAGCATCCGACCCAGGCCTTGCTCGACGCGCTCACCTTGCGGCGGCGCTTCGGGCGGATCGAAGGATTGAAGGTGACGATCTGCGGCGACATCCGCCACAGCCGCGTCGCCAATTCGAACCTGCGGTCGCTGCCGCTGCTCGGGGCCGAGCTGCGCGTCGTGGCGCCCGAGAGCCTGATGCCGGAGCGCCTGCCTGAGGGCGTCGCGGCCTTCACCGACATGGACGAAGGCATCAAAGGCGCGGATGTGGTGATGGCGCTGCGCATTCAGCGCGAGCGGATGGAAGAGGCCTTCCCCGACACGTTGATGGACTATCACAACGAATATGGCCTGACCCACGCCCGGCTGGCGGCGCATGCGCCCGCCGCTCTGGTCATGCACCCCGGCCCGATGAACCGCGGCGTCGAGATCGAAGGCGCGCTCGCCGACGATCCGGAGCGCTCGCTGATCCTCGACCAGGTCGAGATGGGCGTCGCGGTGCGGATGGCGGTGCTGGACCTGCTGACGCGGTGATCCTCCCCGGAACGGGCAGGATCAATCAAAAAGGGCGGCTGGCCTTGGCCTGCCAGCCGCCCTCCAGAGGGGACCCCGTGATGAGAAGGGTCCTTGGGAACTGAGCCGAGACCTAGGCCCGGCGGGTGCGGTCGTTGGCGTAGCGCGCCGCCCAGCGGATCGACGCGTCGCCGGCATTGGCGCGGACGAAGCAGACGCCGCCGCTCGCGCGGATCGCGCCGCACATCCGGCCGGCATCGGCCCGGCTGGCGAAGCCCGCCACGGCGACCCGGTGCAGGGTGCGGCCGTTAATGTTGATCGTCGCGGTCAGCGGCGCGCGGTCGCCGAGGTTGAAGCGGCTCTTGGCGTCGAGCCACGCGCGCTCGGCATTGCCCTCGTTCGAGAAGGAGCCGATCTGGACGACGAAATTGCTGTTGCCGGAGCGGATCGCCGGCGCGGCCGGCCGCTCGCGCTGGAAGAGCGGCGCGCGCGGCAGCGACACCGCCGCAGCCCGGATCACCGGCGCCTGCGGCTGGATCAAGGTCCGCGCGGCCTGCGCCTCGGCGGTCGCCGGAGCCTGCGGTGCGGGCGTGTAATAAGGACGCGAGTCGACCGGCGCCGCATCGGCGGCCGGCTGGCCCCAATTGGAATCGGCCGCCTGGACGGGCGCCGCCGGGGCGATCGGCGCCGCCTCGGCATAGACCGGCGCTTCGGCCGGCGCCGAGAATGCGGGCGCGGCCGATGCCATTTCGACCGGCGCGACCGGAGCGTTGCGCAGCGCGAGCCGAACCGGCTGGCCCGAATCCGCGACCGGAGTCACGCCGAGCAGGCTGGCGACCTGGGTCGGGCCGCTG
>JAYRLF010000270.1:0-6092 GCA_041905385.1 Allosphingosinicella sp. | reverse complement strand
TTTTGGATTTTATCCCCCTCCCTGAATACAGGGAGGGGTTAGGGGTGGGTTGGTCTCCACCTGCAGTGACTCTCCGAAAACGTACCCACCCCCGGCCCCTCCCTGCGTGCAGGGAGGGGAGTTCGTCGTCAATTCCGCGCCCATGGGCCTGCGCCGGGGAGCGAGGATGTTGGCTGCGCCCTAGATCGGCAGCAGCGCCGCGACGATCCAGCGTTCCTCGGCGCGTAATATCCCCCAGGTTCGGGCGGCGGCGCGGCTGTCCATCGCCTCGACGCCGATCCCCTTGGCTTCCATCTCCGCGACGAAGGTCTGCGGCGGGAAGGCCATGGCGGCGCCGGTGCCGAGGATCAGGAATTCGGGCGCCGGTTCCAGCGCGAGCAACGAGACCACGTGATCGGCGCGCAGGTCGGCGAGCGCCGGCGCGTCCCAGCCCTCGGCGCGCAGCGGCGTCAACAGCAGCGCCGAATGGCGCTCGCCGTCGACGGTGAAGCGGCCGTCGGCGACGCCCCGGACGACCGGGCCGCGCGCCGGCGGAGCCCGCTCAAACCTTGGCGCCATAATTTTCGTTGCGCGGACCCTGCTCGGCGCGGCTGACCGGATCCTTGGGCAGGAAGCTGTCCGAGGTCACGCCCAGCCAGACCAGGATCGGCGACGAGATGTAGATCGACGAATAGGTGCCGACGAAGATGCCGAACAGGATCGCGACGGTCAGGCCGAAGATGACGTCCGGGCCGAGCAGCAGCAGCGCCAGCAGCGCCATCATGATCGACAGGCTGGTGACGAGCGTTCGCGACAGCGTCTCGTTGAGCGAGAGATTGAGCAGCGGCACGATCTCCATCTTGCGGTATTTTCGCAGATTCTCGCGGATCCGGTCGTAGATCACGACCGTGTCGTTCAGCGAGTAGCCGACGATAGTCAGGATCGCCGCGACGACGTTGAGATTGAACTCGAGCTGGGTCAGCGAGAACAGGCCCATCGTCATCCAGACGTCGTGGAACAGGGTGACGAGCGCGCCGACGCCGAACTGCCATTCGAAGCGTATCCAGATGTAGATGGCGATCCCAAGCATCGCGAGCGCGATCGCCCAGGCGCCCGACCGGAACAATTCGCCGGAGACCTTGCCCGATACCGTTTCGACCGCGTCAAAGCGCGCATCGGGGTAGCGCGCGGTGACCGCCTCGCGCAGCCGGCTCGCGGCCTGGGCCGCCGCGGCCTCGCCGCCCTCGGGCAGCGGGGTGCGGATCTCGATCGTATTGGGCGAGCCGGATTCCTGCAGGCTCGCATCGCCGAAGCCGAGATTGCCGACGCGGTCGCGCAGGTCGTCGAGCTGGGGCGGCTGGTTGAAGGTCACCCGCACCATCTGGCCGCCGACGAAGTCGACGCCGAGATTGAGGCCGCGGGTGAAGACCAAAGCGATCGAGGCCGCGGTGATCAGGATCGACAGCACCAGCGCGATGTTCCGCACCTTCATGAAGTCGATATTGGTGTTGTCCGGAATGAGCTTCAGCAGGCGCATGGCGCTTCCTTAGATATGCAGTTCCTTGGGCCGCGCGCGGCGGACCCAGAGGGCGACCAGCATCCGGGTGACGTTGACCGCGGTGAAGACCGAGGTGACGATGCCGATCATCAGCACCACCGCGAAGCCGCGGATCGGGCCCGAGCCGAAATAGAACATCAGCACCGCCGCGATGACGTTGGTGATGTTGGCGTCGAAGATCGCGGTCGAGGCTTCGCGATAGCCCGCTTCGAGCGCGTCGTGCAGCCGCCGCCCGCGCCTCTGCTCCTCGCGGATGCGTTCGTTGATCAGCACGTTGGCGTCGACCGCGGCGCCGATCGTCAGCACGAAGCCGGCGATTCCGGGCAGGGTCAGGGTCGCGTTGAAGAAGGCCATGATGCCGACGATCATCAGCGCGTTCAGGACGAGGCCAATGGTCGTGTAGACGCCGAAGCGCCCATAAGTGATCAGCATGAACAGGATCACCGCGAGCGTCGCGATGATGCTCGCGATCACGCCTTTCTGGATCGAGTCGCGTCCGAGCTCGGGGCCGACGGTGCGCTCCTCGACGACGGTCAGCTCGACCGGCAGCCGGCCCGAGCGCAGCGAGATGGCGAGCTCGTTGGCGGTTTGTACGGTGAAGCTGCCGCGGATCTGGGCGCTGCCGCCGAGGATCGGCTCCTCGATGTTCGGCGCCGACAGGACGACATTGTCGAGGATGATCGCGAACGGCCGGTCGACATTCTCCTGGGTGACCTTGGCGAAGCGACGGCTTCCGGTCGTGTCGAAATTGATCGTGACGACCGGGCTGTTGTCCTGGTCGAACGCCTGGCGCGCATCGACGATCTGGTCGCCGGTCACCATCGCCCGGCGGGCGACGCCGATCCGGCCGCCCTCGGCCATCGGCAGATATTGCGAGCCGGCGGGCGGCGGGCCTTCCCCGACCTGCTGCGGCGGCACCGTCACCAGCTTGAACTCGAGCCGGGCGGTGCGGCCGATCAGATTCTTGAGCGCTTCGGGATCCTGCAGGCCCGGCACCTGGACGAGGATGCGATTGTCGCCCTGGCGGATGATGGTCGGCTCGAGCGTGCCGAGCGCGTTGATGCGGCGGTCGATGATGTCGCGGGCGACGTCCATCGCCTGGTCGGTCGCCGCATCGAGACCGGCGCTGGTCTGGCGCATGACGACGCGGGTGCCGTCGGCGCCGACGCTCCAGTCGGCGGCGCTGCTGAAGCCGATCGGCTGGATCTGGGTTCCGGCGATGCGGCGCGCTTCGCCGACCTGGGCGGGGTTGCGGACGACGAAGCTGAGCTGGTTGTTGGCGGTCGAGACCTCGCCGATCTGGATGCCGGCGCGGCGCATCTCGCGGCGGACATTCTCCTCCATCGTCTCGGCGCGTTGGCGGGCGACGTCGGAGACCTGGGCCTCGAGCAGCAGCTGGCTGCCGCCGGCAAGGTCGAGGCCGAGATTGACCCGGATCGCCTGCACCCAGCCCGGCAGCGTGTTGAAGGCGTTGGCGGGCAGGAAGCTCGGCACCGCCATCAGCACGCCGATCACGCAGAGGAGCGAGATGCCCCAGACCTTCCAGCGCGGGAAACTCAGCATCGTCTAGTCGTTCGCGGCTTTGGCGCCGTGCGGGCGAATGTCGCTCAGCATCGACTTGATCACGCGGACCTTGACGCCCTGCGCGATCTCGAGCTCGACCTCGGTCTCGTCGACCTTGGTGACCTTGCCGATCAGCCCGCCGCTGGTGATCGCCGTGTCGCGCGGCTTCACCCCTTCGACCATGTCGCGATGCTGCTTCATCCGCCGCTGTTGCGGGCGGATCAGCAGAAAGTAGAAGATCACGAAGATCAGGATGAGCGGGAAGATCTGCACGAAAAGTCCCGCGCCCGATCCTCCTGCGGTTCCGCCGGTCGCGGCAAAGGCTGGAGTTGCGAACATTCTGTCCTACCTGGGATAGCGCGCGAACGGCGCGCGCCGGAAAAAGCGCGTGGCGACTATCATGGGTATGCGGCCTTGCCAAGGCAAGGAGGGCGGCCAGCGGATGATCGGCGGGTCACGGCGACCGTCCGCTTTGGAGACGGCCGATCTGTCTCTGCGGCGCTATCGCTGCGTCAGGATGATCAAGGTGGATGTGCCATGGGCCAGCAGCTTGCCGTCCGCGGAACGCAGTTGAGCTTCGGCTGTCGCGATTTGCCGTCCCTGGCTGAGCAGCTTGCCCTCGCAATGGACGCTGCCGCTGGCCGGAGCGATCGGGCGAATGAAGTTCACCTTGGTCTCGACCGTCGAATAGCCGACTCCTGCGTCGAGCGCGGCATGCAGCGCGCAGCCACAGGCGCTGTCGATCAGGGTCAGGGCCCAGCCGCCATGCACGGCGCCGAGCGGGTTGAGCAGTTGCGGGCCGGGCACGCCCTCGAACACGGCGCGGCCCGGCTCGATCTCGATCAGGCGGAACCCCATCGTGGCGCCGATGGTCGCGGCGGGAAGTCGGCCGGCCATCATCGCCTGCAGCAGTTGGAGGCCGGTCATGGTCTTGGTCTCGTCGCGCGTCAGACGATCCTCTGACATGACCCGGCTCCTGGAATGTGATTCAGTTTCAACTCGAAACTAAGCTGGTGCAAGGCTGAGTCAACCAGCTTGCCTTCCCGGGACCTCCCGCCTACATCGCCGGCCTTCGGTCGGGGCGTAGCGCAGCCTGGTAGCGCATCACACTGGGGGTGTGGGGGTCGCTGGTTCGAATCCAGTCGCCCCGACCATCAAAGCAAAAGGGCACGCGGGGCGTGCCCTTTTGCTTTGATCCGCCGGAGGCGCATCAAGTCAGCCTCAGCGCCGCTCGGTCAATCAGATGACCGGACCTTGACGTGAAAGCTTGCGCGCCGTCTCTGCTTCGATCCGAGCCATCCATGCGCGTATGTGATGTTCGTCATTTCGGACAGCCTCGCTCTGGGAAGCTCGTATCAGCACTTCCACAGCGGCCGATCGCAGCAATGGCCTGCAAGCCGACAAGGCTGCCGACGCCTGCCTCCAGCGAAGGGTCGGAGGAAGGCCGAATTTTCTGGCTTCCGCGAAAGCGCAACGCTCATAAAGCAATCGTCGTTCGCCTTGCGGTCGAGGCAGGGCTGCCAGGTTCTGCCGGGGAAGCCGCTGGCGAATCCTTGGGTCCGACACAAGTTCAGCCAAGGAGAACTGCAAATTCTGCCGAGCATCGCTGGTGAAATAAATCACCCACCAGTCTCCGCCGATGGGCGGAGGCGTCCCAGGGTTGCAACTTCCTGCACCACCGGGTCGGAAAAAGGTAATCGTCCCGCTGCGGTGAGGTCCGCGCAGAACATGAGCGATTCTCGCTGTTGCTTGCCAAACATTTGTCCCGGCCCGGTCATTATCGGATCCGATCACACGAACCAGAAGTGCGGATTCGAAACGTGGCTGGCGATAGAGTGACGCAACACGTTCGCTGGACGATCTCGCTACCCGACAAGCCAGCGCAGGCTCGGCCGAGACTATGGCGGCGAAAGCAACAAGTAGGCTCCGAGCGACGATGCCAAATGCCATTGCCAGACTATTGGCCTGCCGGGTTACGAAAATTTGAACGGGCATAACCAACTACGGCACCCAACCCGTCCATGTCCCGGCTAGCTTGTGGCGACGCCGGTTACCGTGCGGCAGTTGGAGTCAGCCACCAATCAGCTCTGCCGGAATCTCCACCCCCATCCGCTCATTGTCCCAGATCATTGCCATGATCCGCCAGCCGCGCTCCGGGTCCTTGAACAGCTGGATCGAATTGATCCCGCGCCTCTCCGGCCGCGCGTCGTCGGGCGCCCGCTTCGCCTCATAAGCGCTCCAGACATGGGCGATGTTGCCGAACAGGTCGATCCGCCGGCCGATCTCGACCTCGTAGAAATCATTGTCGGCGAAGAAGGGCGTGGTGTCGCGGGCATAATCGTCGAGGCCCATCGCCTTGAACTCGGCGCGGCCGTCTTGGCCGATCCAGGTGCGGATCTGGCGCGCATCCGGGTGGAAGCAATTGGCTTGGCGCGACCAGTCGCGCGGTCCCCTCGCGCCGGAGATCATATCGTACATCTCATCGACGACCGCGCCGATTTCTTCATGGTCCGTCATGGCGCTTCCTTGGCTGGTGATGGTGGGACGGGCGCAGCCGGCGCATCGCTTCGCTCGGCGCGCAGGATCGGTCCATAGAGTCGGCCGATCCCGATCAAGGCAATGCCCAGGCCGAGGAAGGAGAGGATCCGCAAGATGCCCTCGAGCTCGGACGCGTCGACCAGGAAGACCTTGAGGATGGTCGCGGTGAGCAGGATCAGGCCGGCGAGGCGCAGCGCCTTGTCGGGCAGGCGGATGCCGGCGATCAGCAGCCCGACCGAAAGCAGCAGGGCGGCCAGCGAGTAACCGTAGAATTCGGCGATAGGCATTTCCCAGCCGCTCAGGATCGCACCCTGGAATCCCTGCCGGACCAGCAGCATCGTGCCGGCAATCAGGGCGGCGAGGAAGGCGAGGAGCCAGAAGCCCGAGCGGGTTGCTTCATCCGCGCGCCGCCGCGCCGCATAGAGCCAGAGCGCGCCGAGCAGGAATTGCGGCA
>JAYRLF010000269.1:0-6138 GCA_041905385.1 Allosphingosinicella sp. | reverse complement strand
CAGATTGGCGTAGAGACCGAGTTTGGCGCGCAGCTGCAGCAGCCCCGCCTCGGGCCGATGCTCGCAGCCGTCCCACTTGGATCCGCCGACCGCGCCCATCAGGATCGCATCGGCGCCCTTGCAAGCGTCGAGCGTCGCCTGCGGCAGCGGAACGCCGTGCCGGTCGATGGCAATGCCGCCGAAATCATGCTCCTCGAACGTCAATCCCAGGCCGCAGCTGCTCGACAGGAGCTCGAGACATTGCCGGGCCTCGGCGGTGACCTCGGGACCGATCCCGTCTCCCGGCAAAAGTACGATACGCGTCATTGTCTTCTCGCTCCTTCAGGCGGCTTTGACTGTTTCACTTGGCATCGCCCGCACCCGGCGGACGGTCTCGGCATTGCTCGCGGCGTCGATGTAGGCCGCGACGCAGCATGGCAAGATGTCGCGGTCGCGGGCGCGGCCGGAGAAGATCTCGCCGCCGACGTCGAGCGCGATCTCGACCAGCACTTTGGCGCCCTGCCCGTCCGCGCTCGCCTCGTTCGGGTCGGCGGCGACATATTGCAGGTCGAGCCCGTCGACCCGGGCCGGCACGGCCATGATCTGGCTGATCGAGGCGAAGATCGCATCGAGCGCGCCCGGGGCGCTGCCGAGATCGGTGATCCGGCCGCGCTCGCCATGTTCGAGCTCGACCCGCGCGATCGGCCAGGATTTGTTGGTGGCCGGCGTCCGGATCTCGAGCTTGGACAGGGCCCAGCTCTTCTCCTCCCGGCTGTCGTCCAGCCCGGCGAGCAGGGCGACGAGCCGGGCGCTGTCGACGATGCCGACCTCGTCCGCGACCAGCTTGAAGGCGCGGAAGGCGGCATCGAGCCGCGGCCCTTCCAACACGAAGCCGAGCTCGCGCGCCCGCATCGCCAGGGCGTGACGGCCGCTATGCTTGCCGAGCACGATGCCGTCGGTCGAAAGGCCGACATCCTCGGGCTTCATGATCTCATAGGTCGCGCGGTCCTGGAGGATGCCGTGCTGGTGGATGCCCGCCTCGTGCGCGAACGCATTGGCGCCGACGATCGACTTGTTGCGCGGCGGGGAGACGTTGGTCACCTGCGCCAGCGTCCGGCTCGCGGTCATGATCCGCTGGGTGTCGACGCCGGTGTCGACGCCATAGGTATCGGCCCGGGTCCTCAGCGCCATAACGACGTCCTCGAGCGCGCAATTGCCGGCGCGCTCGCCAATGCCGTTGATTGCGCATTCGACCTGGCGCGCGCCGCCGCGCACCGCCGCCAGCGAATTGGCGACCGCCATGCCGAGATCGTCATGGCAATGGGCGGAGAAGACGACGTCGTCGCCCCGATCGACCTCCGCGCAGAGGAAGCGGAACAGGTCGTAAATCTCCTCGGGCGTGGTGTAGCCGACCGTGTCCGGCACGTTCAGCGTCGAAGCCCCGGCGCCGGCCGCAACCGACAGGCATTCGACCAGGAAGTCGCGCTCGGTCCGGATCGCGTCCTCAGCCGAGAATTCGACGTCATCGACGAGCTCGCGCGCGAAGCCGACCGAGGCGCGGATCGACTCGATCACCTGCTCGCGGCTCATGTGCAACTTGGCGTCGCGGTGGATCGGGCTGGTGCCGAGGAAGACGTGGATGCGCTTGCGCGGCGCCGCCGCCAGCGCCTCCGCCGCCGCCAGGATATCCGGCCGATTGGCCCGCGCCAGCGAGCAGATGGTGGGACCATGGATCGCCGCGGCGATTTCCGCGATCGCGCGCGCGTCGCCGGGCGAGGCGGCGGCGAAGCCCGCCTCGATCACGTCGACCTTGAGCGCGGCCAGCGAGCGCGCCACGCGCAACTTGCCCTCCTCGGTCATCGAGAATCCCGGCGCCTGCTCGCCATCGCGCAGGGTTGTGTCGAAAATGCGGACGTAGGGGGTCATCACGCGGCCTCCAGGACCCGCTCATGCGTCACCCGCCACACGCCGTGCAGCCGCTCGAGCTGCCGGGTCAGCACCTCGACCGATCGAGTCTCGTCCATCGGCGCGATCGCCAGCGCGAGCGAGGCGCGGCGGCCGCAGGGCTGCTCCGCCATCGCCACCCGCCGGACGCGAAAGCCGCGGCGCTCGATCAGCCCCAGCATGCGGACGACGGCGCCTTCGGCGATCTCGAATTCGACGAACAGGCGTTGGGTGTCGGAAGGGTCGGTCATCGGCTCTTCTCCATCATCTGCACATTGGAACTGTTGGGCGGCACCAGCGGCCAGACATTCTCCCGCGGGTCGATCCGCGCGTGGCACAGGATCGGCCCGGGCGTGTTCAGCAGCCGCTCGATCGCCGCCGGCACGTCGGCGCGGCGGTCGAGCGTGAACGCCTCGATCCCGAACGAGCGCGCGACTTCGGCGAAATCGGGATTGTCGCACAGGTCGATCTCCGAGAAATTCTCCTCGTAGAACAGCTCCTGCCACTGCCGGACCATGCCCAGGGTGCTGTTGTCGAGCAGCAGGATCTTGAGCGGCAGGCGGTAGCGCCGCAGAGTCGCCAGCTCGTGGATATTCATCATGATTGAGCCGTCGCCGGTGACCGTCAGCACGGTGGCGTCCGGCTTGGCCAGCAGCGCGCCGATCCCGGCCGGGATGCCATAGCCCATCGTCCCCAGCCCGGCGCTGGTGAGATGCGCGCGCGAGCGGTTGAAGCGGCAATGCTGCGCGACCCACATCTGGTGCTGGCCGACGTCGCAGGTGACGATCAGATCGTCGGGCGCCTGTTCGGTCAGCTGCTTGAGCAGGGCCGGCGCATAGATGCCGGAGCCCGGCGCGTCGTAGCTCGGCGCCCAGCGCGTCTTCATCGCTGCGCATTCCTCCTGCCAGGCGGCGATCGCCGGCCGAGCCTGAAGCGCATCGAGGATCCGGGTCAGGTCACCGGCCATCGCCACTTCGGGCCGCCGCAATTTGCCGATCTCCGCGGGATCGCCATCGATATGGATTACCTTCGCCTTGGGCGCGAACGTGTCGAGCTTGCCGGTCGCGCGGTCGTCGAAGCGGGCACCGACGCAGATCAGCAAATCGCAGCGGTCGACCGCCAGATTGGCGGCACGGGTGCCGTGCATGCCGATCATGCCCAGAAAGAGCGGCGCGTCGGTCGGCAGGCCACCCAGGCCCTTCAGCGTCGCCACGGCGGGGATGCCGCTGCGCTCGGCGAAGGCGCGCAGCGCCGCATCGCAATCGGTGATCGCCACGCCGCCGCCGAAATAGAGGACCGGCCGCTTGGCCGAAGCGATCAGCGCGTCGGCACGGGCGATCGCTTCGGGGTCGAACGGCGGCAGGCCTTTCAGGTCCGGCTCGGGCGTCCGGGTCGGCATCGCGATCCGGCGGACGCCGACATCCTTGGGCAGATCGATCAGGACCGGCCCCGGACGACCCGAGCGCGCCAGCTCGAACGCCTCGGCGAAGACGAACGGGATGTCGGCCGGGTCGCGCAGCAAATAGCTGTGCTTCACGATCGGCAGGGTGATGCCGAAGATGTCGACCTCCTGGAAGGCGTCGGTGCCGATCAGCGGCGACGCGACCTGGCCGGTGATCGCGACCATCGGCACGCTGTCCATGAAGGCGTTGGCGATGCCGGTGACGAGGTTGGTCGCGCCCGGACCTGACGTCGCGATGCAGACGCCCGGCTGTCCGGTGACCCGGCCATAGGCGTCGGCCGCCAGCGCCGCCGCCTGCTCGTGCCGGACCAGGATGTGGGTCAGGCTCGATCCCGGCAGCGCGTCGTAGACGGGCATGATCGCGCCGCCCGGATAGCCGAAGACGTGTCGAACGCCCTCGCGCTCGAGCGCCTCGACGACCAGGCGGGCGCCGGAAACCTCTTCCCGGAGGGCCGGCGCCGGCATCGCTCGGGCGGCAGCTGTTGCAGTTCGGTACATGACTCAGTTCCTCTCCGTCGCGTGACGGGCACGACCGCGCGATCCGCTGTTTGTTGGAAGGGGGTGGGCCCTCCGCCGCCGCGGAGTGGGGTTCATGGTCCACCCCCTCCCTGCCGCGTCCCCGCAACGGGGACGGGAAACCGGATCCGCGCGATCGAACGTCATCGTCACGCCGCCTTCGACGCCGGCTGCGACTGCAGCCAGGCCATGTGCCGCCGCAGCCTTGCGCCGACCTGCTCGATCGGATGGCCGAGATCCGCCGCCAGCAATTGCTCGTATCGCTTCTTGCCGGTCTCATTCTCGTCGACCCAGTCGCGCGCGAACTTGCCGGTCTGGATGTCCTTCAGGATGTCGCGCATCCGCTGCTTGGTCTCGCGGTCGACGACGCGCGGGCCGGAGACGAGATCGCCATATTTGGCGGTCTCCGAGATGAACTCGTGCATCTTCGCGATCCCGCCCTCGTAGAGCAGGTCGACGATCAGCTTGAGCTCGTGCATGCACTCGAAATAGGCGACCTCGGGCTTGTAGCCGGCCTCGACCAATGTCTCGTAACCGGCCGTGACCAGCTCGGTGACGCCGCCGCAAAGCACGGCCTGCTCGCCGAACAGGTCGGTCTCGGTCTCTTCCTTGAACGTCGTCTCGATCGCGCCGGCGGTGGTGCCACCGATCCCCTGCGCATAAGCGAGCGCCCGGGCGCGCGCCTGGCCGGTCGCATCCTGGGCGACCGCGAACAGGCAGGGCACGCCGCGCCCGATCTCATATTCGCGGCGGACGAGGTCGCCGGGGCCCTTCGGCGCGACCAGGATGACGTCGAGCTCGCGCGACGGGTCGATCTGGCCGTAATGAACCGAGAAGCCATGGGCGACGAGCAACGCCGAACCCGGCTTGAGGTTCGGTGCGATCTCGCCCTCGAAGGCCGAGCGGTGCGCCATGTCGGGCGCCAGCAGGGCCAGCAGGTCGGCTTCCTTCGCCGCCTCGGCCGGCGTCATCGTGCGGAAGCCGTCGCTCTTCGCCCGGTGCTCGGCATTGCCGTCGGGCCGTGCGCCGACGATCACGTCGAAGCCGCTGTCGCGCAGGTTGCGGGCGTGGGCCCTGCCCTGGCTGCCATAGCCGACGATCGCGATCGTCTTGCCTTTGAGTGGGGCCGGACTTGCGTCCTGGTCGGTGTAGATCCTGTCCATCGGGTTTCCTTTCGCGCAAAAGAAAACCCCCCGCTCCGGGTGGGAGCGGGGGGCCTGTTGTTCTGATCCTGGTTCGATTCAGATCGTCAGCCGGGCACCGCTCCCTCAGGGAAGCTAATAAGTACCAGGGTAATAAGGAGAGCGGCGGCGGCGCGCGGCGCCACCGGGAGTTTGTCCAAACCGGTCTTTGCAGACAGGGTCACGAAACGTCCTTCGCTCAAATTCGCCTTAAGGATACGGTTTTGCTGCACCTGCACAACCCCGAAAATTCACGGACGGGAAGACGCAAGATTTTGCCCTTTTGCCCGTGACTTCCGACGATGAACTCCTGTCCGGGGCTAGCGGGAAATGGTTAACCGACCCTTGCCGGCATCTCCTCGCGGGGGGCCAAGCCCAATTTGTTTCACGCGAAGACGCGAAGGCGCGAAGAGCCCAGCGGTTCCAGCGCACTCGGCCGCAGGCCAAACCTTGCTGGCGCTTCGCGCCGGTGGGAACGCGCCGTCGCCCGATCCTTCGGGCACCTTCGCGCCTTCGCGTCTTAGCGTGAACCAAATTCCGGCACTCAAGCGGCCAGCGTCTGAAGTTGGCGCCCGTTCACCAGATCGAGATAATCCCGCCGCAGCTGCAAGGTCAGCGCGCCGACTTCGAACGACCAGGGACCGATCTGCCCGACCGGCGTCAGCTCGGCCGCGCTGCCGGTCAGGAAGGCCTGCTCGAAGCTTTCCAGCTCCTCCGGCCAGATCGCCCGCTCGACCACCTCGATTCCCCGCTGCCGGGCCAGGTCGATGATCGTCCGCCGCGTGATCCCGTCGAGGAAGCATTCCGGGGCCGGCGTGTGCAGCGCCCCGTCGCGGACGAAGAAGATGTTCGCCCCCGTCGCCTCCGCGACCAGCCCGCGCCAGTCGAACATCAGGGCATCGTCCAGCCCCTTGGTCCGCGCCGCATCGGTGGCGAGCGTGCAGATCATGTACAGCCCGGCGGCCTTGGCCGCCGTCGGCGCCGTATAGGGCGCCGGCCGCCGCCAGGCCGAGATGTCGAGCCGGAGTCCGCGCTTGATCGCCTCCTCGTTGAAAT
>JAYRLF010000268.1:0-6139 GCA_041905385.1 Allosphingosinicella sp. | reverse complement strand
CACGGTCGCGCTGCAGATCAACCGTCTGGTCGAGGCGGCGGCGGCCTATGGGCTGGGCACCGATTCGATCAATCCGCAGCAGATCGTCGAGCAGGCGATGAGCTCGCTGGGCCGGCTGACCTCCGCGGTCAGCTCGGTGCTGACCGGCCTCACCAACCTCGTCATGATCTTCGTGATCGGCGTCTTCATCGCGGTCGAGCCGCGCATCTACGAGCGCGGGCTCGCCTGGATGCTGCCGAGCCGGAGCCGCGACCGCTTCTACCGCACCTCCGCCCGCATGGGGCACACGCTGCGCCGGCTGATGGCCGGCCGCCTGCTCGGTATGGCGGTCGAAGGCGTCGGCACCTGGCTGCTGCTGCTGATGGGCGGCGTGCCGATGGCGACCCTGCTCGGCCTGCTCACCGGCATCCTCGCTTTCCTCCCCAATATCGGCGCGATCATCTCGGGCGTGCTGATCATCCTGATCGGCTTCTCGGTCTCGTTCGAGACCGGTCTCTGGGCGGTCGCCGTCTACGTCATCGTCCAGGTCGTCGACGGCTATCTGATCGTGCCCTATGTCGCCAAGAAGACGGTCGATCTGGCGCCAGCTCTGGTGCTCGGCGCCCAGCTCATTTTCGGCGCCCTGTTCGGGATCATGGGCCTCGCCCTCGCCGATCCGATCGTCGCGATGATCAAGGCCGCGCTCGAGCAAAAGTCGATGGACGACAACCCGCCGCCCGCGCTGCCCGACACTGGTGCGAAAGCGCGAAGTCTCTGACATCGTTGCGCCCCGGCGAAGGCCGGGGCCCAGTCAGGCGGGTTGGTTGGTCCCGGCTTTCGCCCATGGTGCTAAGTTGGACGACGAACTCCCCACCCTGCACGCAGGGAGGGGCCGGGGGTGGGTACGCTATCGGAAATTCACTGCGGGTTGAGACCAACCCACCCCTAGCCCCTCCCTGTACCCAGGGAGGGGAAGGATCTCGCCAACTCAGGCCATGGATCTCTGCGGGGACACCCCGGTTACTGGGCGTTGCCGCCCGGCGCCGCGGAAGGCGGCGGCGGCTCGGCGCCGCCCGGGGGACCCTGCGGCGCCGGCCCAGGTCCGCCCGGCCCACCCGGTCCGCCCGGCCCCTGAGGCCCGGGGCCCTGCGGGCCGCCGCCTTGCGGGCCCATCAGCTGCTGCAGCGCCGCCATGCCGCGCTCGATCTGCAGCACCTCGACCTCGAAGAAGAGCGTGTCGTCCGGCCCGAACGGCGCGCCGGGCGGGATCTGGTCGCCATAAGCGAGATGCGGCGGCACCCAGATCTGGTAGCGGCCGCCCTGGCGGAAGGTCAGCATCGCCTCGGCGAGGCCGGGGAAGACGCTGTCCGTGCTGCCGACGAAGGGCTGGCCGCTGCGCCGCGTGTCCTGGAGCAGCTGGCCCTTCTCGCCGCCGAGCCGCAGCCGCAAGTTCATCGCCGCGAGATCGGCGCGCGTCATCGGCTCACCGGTGCCCGGCTCGATCACCTTATATTGCAGGCCCGATTTGGTGACCTCGCGCTGCAGTGGCCCTGTCGCCCACCAGGCCAGGCCGGCGCCGGCGAGGCACAGGGCCAGCACCCCGATCCACAGCTTCAGCACGCTGCCCTTGGCGAGCGGACGGATCGGGACGGCGGTGACTGCGGACATGCGTTCCCCCAAACGAAAACGGGCGGCGATTGATTATCGCCGCCCGCTCGAACTGTGAAGCTGTGATCCGATTCTTACCGGACGCCGTCGCGCTCGGCGCGCTTGCGCTCGAGCTTGCGGGCCCGGCGAATCGCGGCGGCGCGCTCGCGGGCGCGCTTCTCCGACGGCTTCTCGTAATGACGGCGGAGCTTCATCTCGCGATAGACGCCCTCGCGCTGCAGCTTCTTCTTCAGGGCACGCAGCGCCTGGTCGACATTGTTATCGCGAACGATGATTTGCATAAAAGCTCGCCACTCTTCCTTTTCTGACCCGAATATTCCGGTCGGCCGGCCTTTACGGCAGGCCCGTTTCAACGAAGTTTATATCACGAATTTGGATTCGCCGCGAAGGCAAGCTCCGCGGCGCAGGCGGGCCCGTTAGCAGGACCCGCCCCGCCTTGCAAGCGGTTAGCCTCGGCTCGCCTCGCGGCGGCCGCCGCCCATCGGCTTGACCTTGTGGGCGAAACGGCCGCGCTGGCCATGCGGACGATGGCCGCGCGGGCGCTCTTCGCCACGTTCATGCCGCGATCCGTTGGGCGACCAGTCGCGCCGGCCCGCCGGCTCGGGTGCGGGCGCCGTGCGGGTCGCTGCGATTCGCGACGCTTCGGCGTTGAAGCCCTGGGGCAGCGGCGCATGTTCGATCCGCTGACGGGTCAGCTTCTCGATGTCGCGCAGATAGGGTCGCTCGTCCTCGGCGCAATAAGCGATTGCGATCCCGGCCGCCCCGGCGCGTGCGGTGCGTCCGATCCGGTGCACATATTGCTCCGGCACGTTCGGCAGCTCGAAATTGATCACGTGGCTGACGCCCGACACGTCGATGCCGCGCGCGGCGATGTCGGTCGCGACCAGGATCTTCACCTTGCCGGACTTGAACTCGGCCAGCGCCCGCTCGCGCTGCGGCTGGCTTTTGTTTCCGTGGATCGCATTGGCGGCGATGCCGCTGCCGCCGAGCAGCTTCACGACACGGTCCGCGCCATGCTTGGTGCGGGTGAAGACCAGCACCCGGTCCATATTGCCGCGCTCGGAAAAGCCGGCGCGCAGCATGATCGTCAACAGCGCCTGCTTCTCTTTCTGCTGAAGGAAGCTGACATATTGGTCGACCCGCTCGGCCGTGGTCGCCTGCGGCGCCACCGACACCTGCGCCGGATCGGTCAGGTAGCGGTCGGCCATCTCCTTGATCGCCTTCGGCATGGTCGCCGAAAAGAACAGGGTCTGGCGGTTTTCGGGCAGCCACTTCACGATCTGCTTGAGCGCGTGGATGAAGCCGAGGTCCATCATCTGGTCGGCCTCGTCGAGGACGAGGATCTCGACCTCGCGCAAGGTCAGGATGCGCTGATCGACCAAGTCGATCAGGCGGCCCGGCGTCGCGACCAGCACGTCGACGCCGCGGGCGACGTCCTGCCGGTTCTTGCCGATCGAGGTGCCGCCGAAGACGGTGGCGACGCGCAGTTGCGCGAACTGGCTATAGGCGCGGGCGCTCTCGGCGATCTGCGAGGCGAGCTCGCGGGTCGGCGCCAGCACCAGCATGCGGCAGGATTGCGGCCGCAGCGCGCCGCGGCGCGACGCGATCAGCCGGTCTATCGACGGCAGCATGAAGGCCGCGGTCTTGCCGGTGCCGGTCTGGGCGATGCCGAGCAGGTCGCGCCCCTTGAGCACGGTCGGGATCGCCTGCGCCTGGATCGGCGAGGGCTCGGCATAATTTTTGAGCGCGAGCGCCTTGAGGACGGGCTGGGACAGCCCGAGGGTATGGAAAGACATTGTAATGAGAAACTCACTTCAGTGCGGCGCAGCGCGCAGCCGGAACGGCGCGCGCAACGCGGCGGGTTCTGCTGACCCGCGTGAAAAGGGAAAGCCTTGGGAAAATACGAAGCGGAGCCGGGGCGGGCGGACCGCCTGTTCACGCTGCATGACGCCTCGCTGAGGGCGCATATGGATGCTGCTCTGCAAAAAGTCAATCTCGGACGTAGACTTTGCTGTCCGCTGGCGGACGCGACTCTGTCCGGAAGCGGACGGAATCGGCCGGTTCCCGGCTATCCGTCTCTGGGGAATCGCGTTGGCGCGGCCCTTGCATCGCTTCGCGCAGACATCCGGGGAGATTATCGATGCGAACCACATTTGCCGTCGCCGCTGCCTTGCTTGTGGCCGGATCCGCCTGCGCCCAGCCGGCGCCCCCCGCGCCGCCCGCCGCTCCCGAGCGCAGCATCCTCTCCGCCGACGGCCGGGTGACCTTCACGATCGAGCCGTCGAGCCGCGCCGGCATGGTCCAGTTCCAGCTCAGCCGCCGTGAGGGTAACAATCACTGGATGCATGGCCGCTCGATCGAGGCCTCCGCGCTCCAGGGCCTGGCGACGACCGACGGCCCGACGCGCTTCCGCCTCGTCCGCGACGCCGGCACGATCGATTGCGACGGCGTGATGCGCGCCGGCCGCGCGATCGGCGAGTGCAGCTTCACCGCCGATGCGGGCTTTTCCGCCTTGCTCGCCGAGCGCGGCATCGGCGCGCCCAGCCGCGACCAGGCCTTCTCGATGGCGATGAGCGACATCGGCCGGGCCTATGTCGACGAGCTCGCCCGCCAGCGTTACGAGACGCCGACCGCGGCCGAGCTCGCCCGCGCCGGCGACCATGGCGTCCGGCTCGACTATCTCGTCGCGATGGGCGGCCACGGCTATCGCGTCGGCCGGCTCGCCGCCTTGATCCGGATGCGCGATCATGGCGTCACCCCCGATTATATCGCGGAGATGGCGCGGCTCGGCGTCCGCGACGTGCCCGCCGACGATATCGTCCGCCTCCGCGATCATGGCGTGCGGCCCGAATTCGTCGCCGAGCTGCGCGGCCTCGGCTATCAGGGCCTGCCGATCGAGCAGCTCATCCGCCTGCGCGATCACGGCGTCACGACCGCCTTCGTCCGCGGCCTCGCCGAACAGGGCGTGCGCGGCCTGCCGCCCGAGGAACTGACCCGGATGCGCGATCACGGCGTCTCGGCCGAGCTCGTCGGCGCGCTGCGCGCGGCGCGGGTCGCCAATCTCGACACGAACGGCATCGTCCGTGCCCGCGATCATGGCGTGACCGCATCCTATGTCACCACCTTGAGCGAGCTCGGCTATGCCGGAATCAGCGCTGAGGATTTGGTTCGGCTGCGCAGCAGCGGCGTCAGCACCGACTTCATCCGCCGCGTCAATCGCGACGGCGCCCGCCGCTCACCCGACGAGCTGGTCGCGCTGCGCAACGGCGGCTACGCGTCGAATTGAGTCAAAGAAACCGCTCCCCGGCGCAGGCCGGGGTCCAGTACGGCTTTTCACCCTGGGTCCCGGCCTTCGCCGGGACACAGATACCTAGTTGGCGGGGACTTCTGTTTCGCGCACCGGCGCCTCGACCACCACCTCGGTCTTCAGCGAATTGGCGATGAAGCAATGCTCGTGCGCCTGATGGTGGAGCCGGTCGAGCTCCTCGGCGCTGGGCTGGCGGCCGATGAAGGCGATGTCGGGCCGCAGCGTGATCCGCGTCAGCGCCGTCCGCCCGGGCGCGATCTCGCCCATCACGCCGCTGGCCTCGTCGACATAGGAGGCGAGATCGAAGCCGGCCCGCCGCGCCAGGTCGAGGAACCAGAGCATGTGGCAGGACGAGACCGAGGCGACCAATGCCTCCTCCGGATCGACCGCGGCCGGATCCGACATCGGCGGGCGGACGACGTGCGGCGAGGATGAGCCGGGCACGACGGCGCCGCCGTCGAACTGCAATTCGTGGCGCCGGCTGTAGCGGCCGGAGGTGAATTCTCCGTCCGAATTCCAGACGATGCGTGCGCCGTGCGTCGCCATCAGCCGGCCAGGGCCTTTCCGCCGGACGGGAACAGGTCGTCGCCCGACTTGATGCCCGCGGTCGACACGCCCTTGTTGGCGTTGGCCGGCGCCTCGATCGGCGTCGCGACCAGCAGCGGCGCCGCCTCGAGCGCCGCGCGCCGGCCCAATCGGCCGTCGATCTGGGCGCCGGCATTGATGCTGATCACCTCATAAGTGACGTCGCCGAGGATTCGCGCGGTCGATTCGATCATGACGTTGCGGGCGATCACCTTGCCCTCGACCCGGCCGGCGATTCGTGCCTCGTCGGCATGGATGTCGCCGGCGACGACGCCGCTTTCGCCCTGGCTCATCACGTCGCAGCGCACGTCGCCCTCGACCTTGCCGTCGATCTGGATCTGCGCGCTGGTGGTGAGGCTGCCGGACACGACCACTTCCGGCCCGATGAACGAAAGCCCGGTCTGCGAGCGCTTCGGCCTTGCCGACGGCTCGTTGCTGTTGCTGCGCGTAAACATGGATACGCCCCCTTCCCGCCGCGCGGACTATCGCCGCAAGTGCAACCTGGATCAAGCGCGCAGGCCGGGGGAAATTAGGAGGCTATTAGCGATACGGCACCGGCCCGCTCCCCCACCCGGCCTCCCACAGCATAACCTGTCGTTG
>JAYRLF010000267.1:0-6174 GCA_041905385.1 Allosphingosinicella sp. | reverse complement strand
CGGCGAAAGCCGGAATCTCTCTTCCTTCTCGAACGCCGTCAAAGGCAGTGAGATTCCAGCTTTCGCTGGAATGACGGAGAGGGGCAAGCCCGCTCGAGCCTAGTCGAACAATTCCTCGAGGAACGACTTGCGCCGCTTCGGATAGTGATGGCGGTCACCATAGCTGTGGCCATGATGGTCGCGATAGGGATCGCGATGATGGCGCGGGTCGGGCTGGTGCTGCGGCGGCGGCGCGGCCGCGGCGGCCGGGGCCGACGGCACGGCACTGCGCTCGATGATCTTGTCGAGCTCGCCCCGGTCGAGCCAGACGCCGCGGCAGGTGGGACAATAATCGATCTCGATTCCCTGGCGCTCGGACATGGTGAGCGGGGTGCGGTCGATCGGGCACAGCATCGGTTCGTTAGCCATGGCGGGCATGTGGAAGCGCGCCCCGGCGCTGTCAAGGCGAGCCGCGCCGGGACGAAAAGGGATTCGCCCCGGCCGATCGTTGCGCTAACGAACGCTTGATGGCCGATCTCAAAGCCGAGCTCTCCGCGCCGCGCCCCGCCGCCGCTTCGGCGGTCGGCCTGGTCCTGGCCGGCGCCGCCGCCGTCGTCGCGCTCTGGTTCCTCTACGAGGTCGCCGAGGCGATCCTCTTGCTCTTCTTCGCGGCCGTGGTCGCAACCGCCTTGTCGGCGCCGGTCCACTGGTTCGTCCGGCGCGGCCTCAGCTTCCACGCCGCCGGCATCGTCACCCTGATCCTGTTCTTCGCGACGATCGGGCTGATCGGGGCCCTGGTCTTCCCGCGGCTGGTCAGCCAGCTCGTCCTGCTCGCCAACAGCCTGCCCGCTTTGGTCCGTCAGGTGCAGGACCAGGTCGACGGCCTCCTCTCCAATTATCCCGATCTGCAGCGCTTCGCCCAGTTCGACGGCGGCGGCGGCAATCTCGTGCCGGCGGCGGTCGATCTGTTCCGCGGCGTCGGCGCCTTCTCGCTGACCCTGCTCGGCTTCCTCGCTTTGATGATCATCTTCTTCAGCACGATCGCCTATATCGTGCTCGATCCGTTCCCGATCGTGCGCGGCTATATCCGCAGTCTGCCCTTCGGCTCGCGCCGTGCCGGCATGCGCGCCTATCGCCGTTCGGTCCAGGCAATCATCGGCTGGAGCAAGGCCAGCCTCGCGGTCGGCGCGATCCAGGCGATCGCGGTCTTCTTCTTCCTGAGCTTCATGGAGATCGAGGGCGCCCTGGTCTGGGCCGCCTTGGCCTTCTTCGCCGACTTCATCCCGCGCATCGGCGGCTATGTCATGGCCTTCCCGCCGATCATCCTCGCGCTCGGCGACGGGCCGCTGGCCGCGATCTGGGTGACCGCCTTCTACATCGTCAGCAACGAGATCTTGGGCAGCATCGTTGCGCCCAAGATCCGCGGCACGACGATGCAGATCCATCCCGTCCTGATCATCTTCTTCACGCTCGCCTTCGCGCTCGCCTTCGGCCTGCTGGGCGCGATCGTCGCGACACCGGCGGCGGCGGTCGCCTCGGCTTATTACAGCGAATTCTATCTGAAGCGCCCGTTGCGGCGGGTGCGGCTCGTGCGGGAGGATTGATGCGGATCTCGGCTGGCCTCGCTCTGTTTTTCCTGTCCGGCGCCGCGGCCGCCCAGGTCCGCCCGAGCCAGGATCCGCCCTTGCTCGCGCCCGCGCAGGCGCGCGCGATCGCCGAGGAGGCATCGGGCTCGACCGCCTTGCGCACGGTGCGGGGACTGTCGCTCCATCATCGGATGCGGATCTCCGACGGCTTTCGCGGCGCCGCCGAGCTGATCCGCGACCGCCTCCTCGACTATGGCCTCGAAGGGGTCGAGATGATCTCGCTGCCCGCCGACGGCCGGATCTTCTACGGCACCCAGCGTTCGCGGCCCGCCTGGAACGTCCGCTCGGCGGAATTGTGGGAGCAGCGGCAGGAGGACGGCGCCTGGGTCGATTCGACGCGGATCGCCTCCTGGGCCGAGCAGCCGCTGAGCGTCGCGCAGGACAGCGTCAGCGGCCGTGCACAGGCCGACCTGGTCGACGTCGGCGCCGGTACCAATGAGGCCGATTATGCCGGTCGCGACGTGCGCGGAAAGCTGGTGCTGGTCTCGGCGCAGCCCGAGGCGGTCGAGGCGCTGGCGGTCGGCCGGTTCGGCGCGGCGGGCATCGTCTCCTGGGCCCAGAACCAGCAGACCGGCTGGTTCGGGCTCGACGACAACCTGGTGCGCTGGGGCCATTTGAGCACCTTTCCCGAGCGCCCGACCTTCGCCTTCATGGTCTCGCCGCGCCAGGTGCGGGCCTGGCAGGCGCGGCTGCGCGCCGGCGCCACGATCCGGCTGCGCGCCGAGGTCGATGCCGGCCGCGCCTCCGGCGCCTATCTGATCCCGACCGCGATCATTGCCGGCCGGCGCCGCGACCAGGAGGTGGTCTATTCCTGCCATCTCGATCATCCCTCGCCCGGTGCCAACGACAATGCCAGCGGCTGCGCCTCGATCCTCGAGGTCGCGCGCGTCCTCAACCACCTGATCCGCAGCGGCGCGCTGCCGCGGCCGGAACGGACGGTCCGCTTCATCTGGCCGGCCGAGATCGAGGGCACGATCGCCCTGCTCAACGCCCGTCCGGCCTTCGCCCGGCGCACCCTGGCGGCGATCCATCTCGACATGGTCGGCGGCGACACCGAGATCACCAAATCGATCCTGCGCGTCTACGGCAGCCCGCCAAGCCTGCCGAGCTTCGTCAGTGACGTCGGCTTCGCCTTCGGCCGCTACGTCAACGAACAGTCCATGGCGTTCGCCAACACTGGCGAGGCGGCAATGCCGCTGATCGATCCGGCCGGCAGCCGGCGCGCGCTCCAGGCCGAGATCGGCGGCTTCGACCAGGGCAGCGACCATCAGGTCTGGACGGAAGGCAGCTTCCGGATCCCGGCCATTTACATCGCCGACTGGCCGGACCGCTACATCCACACCACCCGCGACGTGCCGGAGAATCTTGATCCGACCAAGCTCCGGCGCGCGATCTTCATCGCCGCCGCCTCCGGCTATGTCCTGGCCAGCCTCGGCAACGCGGCCGAGCAGCAGCTCGGCTTGTGGCGGCAAGTCCGCGCCGGGATGATGGCGCGCGCTGCGGTCGCCGACCGCCGCGCCGAGGCCTTGCGCGCCGCCGGCGCCGATGCGGATGCGATCGGCAACATCTGGCGCCATTATCGCGAGCATGAGGCGGGCGTGTTGCTGTCGCTGGCCGATCGCGGCGGCCTGCCGCTGACCGTCACCGAGGGCGGTCCGCGGCTGCTCGACGGGCTGATGCCGGCGCAGGATCGGCTGCGGGAACGACGCCCCTCCGGACCCGTCTACCGCAGGATTCGCCGCGAGGGGCCGATGAGCGCCTTCGGCTATAGCTGGTTTGACGACCGGCTCGCCCGCGCCGGCCTGCCGCGGCCGGCCTTGCTCGCGCGCGAGCCGGATGTCGACGGCGCCGGCTTCGCCTATGAGGCGCTCAACCTGGTCGACGGCCGCCGTAGCGTCGGCGAGATACGCGACGACCTCGCCGCCAGCGTCGGCGCCGCGCCGGTCGAGGAGGTCGCGGCCTATCTGGAGACTCTGGCGCGGCTGGGGGTGATCGAGCCGGTGCGCTGATCCTCCCAATCCCGCGGAGCATTGGTGCCTTATGCGGGTCGTACGGCCTTTTCCTTCGCCCAGCGGAATGCAATAGCTGCCGCGCATCCAGGACCCCGGGGGAGCACGACCTTGATCAAGCGCAGCCTCATCGCCTTTTCCGCCATCGCTCTTGCCGCCGGCCTGGCCGGCACGGTCGCGGCGCAGCCTGCCGGCGCCGACAAGGCCGAAACCAAGGGGCCGCCTGCGGATCGCGCGCCGAACGTCTCCGTGACCCGCCACACCGGCACCTTCGGGGGCCAGCGGATCAACTACACGGCGACCGCCGGCGAGACCTTCCTGCGCGCCGAGAACGGCACGGCTCGGGCGGCGATCTTCTCGGTCTCCTATGTTCGCGAGCCGCGCGACCCCAACCGACCGGTCACCTTCCTGTTCAACGGCGGCCCCGGCTCGGGCTCGGTCTGGCTGCACATGGGCGCGTTCGGCCCCCGCCGCGTCGCGATCCCCTCCAACGGCACCGACGACGGCGCGCCGCCATTCCCGATCGTAGACAATCCCGAGTCGCTGCTCGACGTCACCGACATCGTCTTCATCGATCCGGTCGGCACCGGCTTCAGCCACGCGCTCGGCGACACCAATCCGCAGGATTATTGGGGCGTCACCCGCGACGCCCAGTCGGTCGCCCAGTTCATCCGGCTCTGGCTCAACGAGAATGGCCGTTGGAACTCGCCCAAATATCTTGGCGGCGAGAGCTACGGCACCACCCGGACCGCAGCGGTGCTGAACCAGCTCGAGGGCGCCTATAACGATGTCTCGCTGAATGGCATTATCCTGATCTCGACCGTGCTCGATTTCGGCGCCGGCGCCGACACACCCGGCAACGAGATGACCCACATCCTCAACCTGCCGAGCATGGCCGCCACCGCGCTCTATCATGGCAAGGCGCAGGCGCCGTCGGTCGAGGCGTTCGTCGAGGAGGCGCGACGCTTCGCCACGGGGCCTTACGCCCATGCCTTGCTACAGGGCACGGCGCTCGGCGACGAGGAGCGCGCCTCCGTGCGGCGCGAGCTCGCCCGCTTCACCGGGCTCAGCGAGCAGTTCCTCGAGCGCGCCGACCTGCGCGTGACGCCGTCCCGCTTCTACAAGGAATTGCTGCGCGACCGCGGCCTCACCGTCGGCCGGCTCGATTCGCGCTATACCGGCCGCGACTATGACAACGCCGGCGAGGAGGTGGACAACGATCCCAGCTTCTACGGCATCGACGCCGGCTACACCGCCGCGATCAACGAGCATGTCCGCGGCCGGCTCAACTACCAGACCGACCGCTCCTATGTGACGATCGGCTCGGTCGGCCCCTGGGACTGGCGGCTCGGCGGCGGCCGCGACAATGACGTCTATGTCAACGTCGCGCCCTATATCGGCCGCGCGCTGCGCGAGAATAGCGGCCTTCGGGTGTTCGTCGGCCAGGGCTATTATGATTTCGCCACGCC
Organism: Allosphingosinicella sp.; assembly: GCA_041905385.1. Classification (GTDB taxonomy): domain Bacteria; phylum Pseudomonadota; class Alphaproteobacteria; order Sphingomonadales; family Sphingomonadaceae; genus Allosphingosinicella. Next base: position 1,071 of record JAYRLF010000267.1, on the reverse strand, counting down.
CTTCTTCGCCGCCGAATATGCGCTGTCGCGGACCGGCATGCCGCGCGACCGGATCCAGTATCGCTATTACGGCTCCGGCCACATGATGTACGTCCGCGACGAGGATCGGGTGTCGCTCAGCCGCGACGTGCGCGACTTCATCCGGAGCCGCTGACGGAGGACCGGGAGATGGACCTGGGAATCGCCGGCCGCACTGCGATCGTCTGCGCGTCGAGCCGCGGCCTCGGCCGGGCCTGCGCGACCGCGCTCGCCGAGGCCGGCGTCCGCGTCGTCATCAACGGCGTCGATCCGGAGCGGCTGGCCCGCACCCGCGACGAGATTGCCCGGGCGACCGGCGCCGATATCCTGGCCGTGGCGGGCGATCTGTCGACCGCCGAGGGGCGTGCCGCCTTGCTAGCCGCCGCGCCGGAGCCGGACATATTGGTCAACAACAATGGCGGCCCGCCGGCGCGGGACTGGCGCGAGGTCGACCATGATGCGCTGATCGCCGGGGTCGAGGCCAATATGGCCGCGCCGATCGCCCTCATCCAGGCGGTGGTCGAGCCGATGGTGGCGCGGCGCTTCGGCCGGATCGTCAACATCACCTCCGGCTCGGTCAAAGGCCTCTATCCGGGGCTCGAGCTGTCGAGCGGGGCCCGGGCCGGCTTGACCGGCTTCGTCGCCGGGGTCGCGCGCCAAGTCGCCCACGCCAATGTGACGATCAACAATTTGCTGCCCGGCCCATTCGATACCGACCGGATCGCGTCGCTGAACCGCACGATCGCCGCGCAGAGCGGGCGCAGCGAGGAGGAGGTCCGGCGCCAGCGCGAGGAGGGGATTCCGGCGAAGCGCTTCGGCAGCCCCGACGAATTCGGCGCGGCCTGTGCCTTCCTCTGCTCGGCCCAGGCCGGCTTCATCGTCGGCCAGAGCCTGCTGATCGACGGCGGTGCCTTTCCGGGCATCCTGTAGGCGGATTCAACCCGCCACCAGCGGGCATGCGGCGCCGGGATATTGTCGCGCGGAGACGCGGAGATCGCTGAGGGGCAGAGCTTGGCTCATGCGGCGGCCGCGATCGGTCGAGGCGGGCGCATT
>JAYRLF010000266.1:4982-6229 GCA_041905385.1 Allosphingosinicella sp. | reverse complement strand
ACCCCCCCCCCGTGCGTCCGGGGGGGGGCGGGGGGGGGGTTGGCCTCCACAGGCAGCGCGCATCCGCGGACGCACCCACCGCTCGTTCCCCTCCCTGCGTGCAGGGAGGGGAGGAAGCCCTTATTCCGGCTTCACGAACCGCAGCGTCATGCGGTCGCTCTCGCCGATCGCGACATAGCGGTCGCGCTCGACCTCGCCGCGCCGCAAATTGGGCGGCAGCGTCCAGACGCCGTCGGGATAGTCGGCGGTATCGCGAGGATTGGCGTTGACCTCGCTCGAGCCGACGAAGCGGAAGCCCGCCGCCTCGGCCATCCGGCGCACGGTCGACACCTTCACATAGCCGCTGCTCGTCTCCCGCGCGGCGTCGGCGTTCTCCGGCAGGCGATGGTCGACGATGCCGAGCGTGCCGCCCGGACGCAGCATCCGGAACATCTGATTGAACGCCTCCTGCGAATAATCCTGGCGCTCGCGCTGATAGCCCATCCGCCAATTGTGGACGTTGCGGAAGGTGAGGACGACGTCGGCGCTGCCGTCGGGCACGCGCGTCGCATTGGCGTCGAAGGCCGGGAAAGTCGCCATGTTGATATGGCCGTAGAGCTGCGGATTGGCGGTCATCAGCCGGCGCACGCCATTGAACATATTGTCGTTCATCGCCGCCGCATAATAGCGGCCGCCGCCGCGGGCGACGTAGGGCGCCAGGATCTCGGTATACCAGCCGCCGCCCGGCCAGATCTCGACCACGGTGGAATTGGGCGCCACGCCGAAGAAGGTCAGCGTCTCGAGCGGATGGCGGTACCGATCGCGCGCGACATTGGCCGGCGTCCGGGTGGTCGCCGCAATCGCCTGCTGCAGCGCCTGGTGCATTGCACCATGGTCGTGATGCTGCTGGCCATGGCCTTGCTGCTGGGCGAGAAGCGCGCCGCCGCCGATGGTCAAGGTGGCGGCGAAGGCGGCGATCGTCAGGGTCTGGCGCAGCATCTTTCTCTCCCTAGATATGATGGGAAATGCCAATGACGGAGCCGGAATGACGACGCAAGCATGGTTGTGGACCGCCGACGGCGGCGCGCTCGCAATGGCCGTGCTCGCCGGCATCGCCGACTGGCGCCGGATCCACCGTCGCAACAGCTTCGACGATGTCGGCTGGATGCCCTGGCGCGGCATCCAGGTCGCCGCGGCCTTCGCGATCCTCGCGCTGACGATATTGGCCGTGAAAGCCGCCTAGTTCCTCCCCGAGCTTGTCTCGGGGA
>JAYRLF010000266.1:0-4972 GCA_041905385.1 Allosphingosinicella sp. | reverse complement strand
CTCACAGCCCCATTGTCCCGCCCCGTGCTGGTCGGGGGGGGGGGGACCACCCGATGGGTGGTGGAGGGGTATTTTCTCGGTCCGAATCTCCGTGAGTGGGTTGCCCCTCAACCAGCCTGTGGCTGGCCCCGTTCCCCAAGCAAGCTTGGGGAGGAACTGAGACTACAAACACGCCTCGAGATAGGGCTGGTCGAAGCCGAACATCTTCGCCTTCTCCAGCGTGTAGGGTCTGAGGCCCATGCAGCGATATTCGCCGATGATCTTGCCGTCGGCCGTCTCGTCCAGATATTCGAACTTGAACAGTTCCTGGGTGACGATGACGTCGCCTTCCATGCCGATCACCTCGGTGATGTTGGTGCAGCGGCGCGAGCCGTCGCGGAGGCGTTTCACCTGGACGATCAGGTCGACCGAATCGGCGATCTGACGCGAGATCGCCTCCTTCGGCACCTTGATGTCCGACATCATCACCATGTTCTCCATACGCGCCAGGCATTCGCGTGGGGAATTGGAGTGGAGCGTCGCCATCGAGCCGTCGTGGCCGGTGTTCATCGCGGCGAGGAGGTCGAAACACTCCGCGCCACGGATCTCGCCGAGGATGATTCGGTCCGGACGCATACGCAGCGCGTTGATGACGAGGTCGCGAATCGTGATCGCGCCCTGCCCTTCCAGGTTCGGCGGCCGGGTCTCGAGCGGCAGCCAGTGCGGCTGCTGCAGCCGAAGCTCGGCCGCGTCCTCGATCGTCAGCACGCGCTCGCCCGGGTCGATCAGCTTCGACAAGGCGTTGAGCATCGTCGTTTTGCCCGAGCCGGTGCCGCCCGAGACGATGATGTTCATCCGGCTCGCGCCGGCGATCTTCAGCACGGTGCCCATCTTCTCGCTGAGCGAGCCCCAGGCCCGCATCATGTCGACCGTGATCGGCTTCTCGGAGAACTTACGAATCGAGATGGCGGTGCCGCGCAAGCTGAGCGGCGGAATGATGACGTTGACGCGGCTGCCGTCCTGAAGACGGGCGTCGGCGAGCGGCGTGGTCTGGTCGACGCGGCGGCCGACCTTGTTGACGATCCGCTGCGCGATCTGGAGCAGATGCTCCTCGTCGCGGAACTGGATGTTGGCGAGCCCGAGCTTGCCCTTCTTCTCGACATAGGTCTGGTTCGGGCCGTTGACCATGATGTCGCTGACGTCGGGATCGTTGATCAGCTCCTCGAGCGGCCCGAGGCCGAGCAGCTCGTCGACCAGCACTTTTTCGAGCGCGAACTGCTCGCGCCGGTTGAGGTTGATTTTCAGTTCGGCGAGCACCTCGCCGATGATCGGGCGGAATTCCTCGGCCAGCTCGTCCTTGGACAGGGTCGCCGCCGCCTCGGGATCGACGCGCTCGAGCAGGCGCGGCAGCACCTGCTCCTTGATCCGATGGATCGCGGCCTCGAAGCCCTCGCTCTTGGACGAGGCCTGCTCGCCGCTTTGGGCCTGGCGATCGGCGAGTCGCGCCATCGCGTCCGGCCGCGGCGCCGCCGACGGGCCGCCAAGCGACGGATCGACCGCTTCGGGCAGCGCCTCGAGCGGCGGAAACTGATCGCCGCCGACCACCGGCACGGCCGGCGGCTGGGGCGGCGCGCCCTTCATCGGCTGCGCGACACCGAATTGCGGGCGGCCGCCCGCGCTGGTGCCCATTCCATTTCGCCGTCCAAATGCACTCATAAGGCTAGCCAACTCCGCCTTTTTCGGCCGTTTTTTCCAGTCGGCGTGGTGAATAGACCTGAAACTTTGACAATTGCCTAACCGCCCGCGAGGGCGAGTCCCGATGCCGGGACAAAACCCTCGCGCCGCTTTGCTGCTGGCGATCGCCGGATTCGTCCTGCTGTCCTGCGGAGATGCGGTGGTGAAATCGCTGGCCGGCGCCTGGCCCGGCTCGGCAGTGTCGGCGCTGCGCTATTCCTTCGGCGCGATCGCGCTCGCGGCCATCGTCGCGGCGCGCGAAGGCCGGCGCGGCTTCGCTTTGCCCCGGCCCGGACTCCAGTTCGGACGCGGCGCCGCGGTCGGCCTGGCGACGATCTGCTTCTTCATGGGCGTGATGGCGATGCCGCTCGCCGACGCGACCGCGATCCAGTTCACCAGCCCGATGCTGACCGGCATCCTCTCCGCCGTCGTGCTCGGCGAGCGCGCGCCGAAGGCGGTCTGGGGCGCGACCGCGCTCGCCTTCGCGGGCGTGCTGATCGTGCTGCGCCCCAATCTGCTCGCGCTCGGCCCGACCGCGCTCTACCCGCTCGCCGCCGCCTTCGGCATGGCCTGGCTGATGATCTTCAACCGCAAGTCCGCCGGCCTGGCCTCCGCGCTGGCGATGCAGCTCAGCCTGGCCGTGATGGCGGCGCCTTTGCTGGTGACCGCCGCCGCCCTCCTCCATTTCAGCGGCGAATCCGCCTTCCGCATCCCACCGCCGGACGCGATCGTCGTCGGCAAATGCGCGTTGATCGCGGTCTTCGCGACCAGCGGCCATCTACTCATCTATTCCGCGACGATGCGGGCGAGCGCGGCCTTGGTGGCGCCGATGACCTATGTCCAACTGATCGTTGCGACCGCGCTCGGCTGGGCCTGGTTCGGCAACGCGCCGGATGCGGCGATGCTCGCCGGCGCGACCCTGATCGTCGGCGGCGGCTTGTGGCTTTTTCGATCGCAGAAGCCGGCGGTCGTTCCCGAAACGCCGGAGTGACGATCAGCCCTCGACGGTCTCGGCGAGGACGGTCAGGCCCTTGTCGTTGACCTCGGCGAAGCCGCCCTGGATCGCGATCCGCTCGGGCTCGCCGCCGGCGGTCTTGTAGACGGCGAGCTCGCCATTGCGGATCGTCGACATGACCGGCGCGTGGCCGGCGAGGACGCCGAAATCGCCCTCGCTGCCCGGAACCACCACCATGTGGACTTCCTCGGAGCGGACCAGCCGCTCCGGGGTCACCAGCTCGAAGTGAAGGTCGGCCATCAGGCTCAGGCCTCCTGGGCCAGCTTCTCGGCCTTGGCGATCGCCTCGTCGATGCCGCCGACCATGTAGAAGGCCGCCTCGGGCAGATGGTCATATTCGCCTTCGACCACCGCCTTGAACGACTTCACCGTATCCTCGATCTGGACGAACTTGCCCGGAATGCCGGTGAAGACCTCGGCGACGTGGAACGGCTGCGAGAGGAAGCGCTGGATCTTGCGGGCGCGGCTGACGACCAGCTTATCCTCTTCCGAAAGCTCGTCCATGCCGAGGATCGCGATGATGTCCTGCAGGCTCTTGTAGCGCTGCAGCGTCGCCTGGACCGCGCGGGCGGTGTCGTAATGCTCCTGGCCAACCGTGCGCGGCTCGAGCACGCGGCTGGTCGAATCGAGCGGATCCACCGCCGGATAGATGCCGAGCTCGGAGATCGCGCGCGACAGCACGGTGGTGGCGTCGAGGTGGGCGAAGCTGGTGGCCGGCGCCGGATCGGTAAGGTCGTCCGCGGGCACGTAGATCGCCTGGACCGAGGTGATCGAGCCCTTGTTGGTCGAGGTGATGCGCTCCTGCAGCGCGCCCATGTCGGTCGCCAGGGTCGGCTGATAGCCCACCGCCGAGGGGATGCGGCCGAGCAGCGCCGACACTTCCGAGCCCGCCTGGGTGAAGCGGAAGATGTTGTCGACGAAGAAGAGCACGTCCTGGCCTTCCTGGTCGCGGAAATATTCGGCGATGGTGAGGCCCGACAGGGCGACGCGGGCGCGGGCGCCCGGCGGCTCGTTCATTTGGCCGAAGACGAGCGCCACCTTGGAGCCCTCGGAAATGGCATTGCCGTCTGCGTCCTTGGCGATGACGCCGGCATCGAGGAACTCGTGATAGAGGTCGTTGCCCTCGCGGGTGCGCTCGCCGACGCCGGCGAACACCGAGGTGCCGCCATGGCCCTTGGCGATATTGTTGATCAGCTCCTGGATCAGCACGGTCTTGCCGACGCCGGCGCCGCCGAACAGGCCGATCTTGCCGCCCTTCGCATAAGGCGCGAGCAGGTCGATGACCTTGATGCCGGTGACGAGGATCGAGGTCTCGGTCGACTGGTCGACGAACAAGGGTGCTTCGGCATGGATCGGGGCGGAAAGGTCGCTGCCGATCGGGCCACGCTCGTCGATCGGCTCGCCGACGACGTTCATGATCCGACCGAGCGTCTTCGGGCCGACCGGCACGCGGATCTGCGAGCCCGTGTCCTTGACCTCCTGGCCGCGGGTCAGGCCGTCGGTCGAGTCCATCGCGATCGTGCGGACGGTGCTCTCACCGAGATGCTGCGCGACCTCGAGGACGAGGCGCTGGCCGCCATTCTCGGTCTCGAGCGCGGACAGGATCTCCGGCAATTCGCCGTCGAAGGTGACGTCGACGACGGCGCCGATCACCTGGCTGACGCGGCCGACCACATTGGTGCTCGCCGCCGCGGCGGCGCCGGCCTTCGTCTTCTTCATGCTTACCTTCTGGGGCTCAAACATTTGCCTTTTTCCTTCTTGTTCCCCGGCAAAGGCCGGGGCCCAGTCTAGCGTTCGTCCAATTCCCGGCGATGCCGGGACAAATCAATTCGGTCCGACATCCTCGGCGTCGCAGCGGGTCGGACCGTCGATCCACACCCACTGGCCCTCGGCCTGCTGCAGGATCGCCGTGTGGCGCGCCCAGGCGCCGTTCGCGCCCTGCATCTCGTAGCTGCAGCTGAACTGCACCGAGCCTTCTTCGGCGCGGCGGCAGGAAATGGCGCGGGTCGCGGCGCGGGGGGCCGGGCATTGCTCGGCCATGGCGCGGTTGAACTGGGCCGCGGTCGGCGCCGCCGTCTGGGCCAGTGCGGCGCCGCTCGCCAGCGCCAGTGCGAGAATCGAATATCTCATAATGCCTCCGCTCCCGAGATGATCTCGATCAGCTCCTTGGTGATCGCAGCCTGACGGGTCCGGTTGTACTGGATCGTCAGCCGGCCGATCGTATCACCGGCATTGCGCGTGGCAT
>JAYRLF010000265.1:0-6229 GCA_041905385.1 Allosphingosinicella sp. | reverse complement strand
ATGCATACCCAAGTCCATATCATCGGCGGCGGCCTCGCCGGCTCCGAAGCCGCCTGGCAGCTCGCGAGCGCCGGCGTGAAGGTCCGCCTGTCCGAGATGCGCGGCAGCGGCGAGATGACGCCGGCGCACCAGACCGACGGCCTCGCCGAGCTGGTCTGCTCGAACAGCTTCCGCTCGGACGATGCCGAGAACAATGCGGTCGGCCTGCTCCATGCCGAGATGCGGGCGCTGGGTTCGCTGATCATGGCCGCTGCGGACGCCCATCGCGTGCCCGCCGGCACCGCGCTCGCGGTCGATCGCGACGGCTTTTCCGCGCAGGTGACCGAGACGCTGGCCGCCCATCCGAACATCGAGATCGTCCGCGAGCGGGTCGATACCTTGCCCGCCTCGGGCCTGACGATCGTCGCGACCGGCCCGCTCACCGCCGCGTCGCTCGCCGAGGCGATCCGCGCCGGCACCAGCTCGGATGCGCTCGCCTTCTTCGATGCGATCGCACCGATCGTCTATCGCGAGACGATCGACATGGACGTCTGCTGGATGGCGTCGCGCTGGGATAAAGGCGAGACCAAGGACTATATCAACTGCCCGATGACCAAGGAGCAGTATCTGGCCTTCCGCCAGGGGCTGCTCGACGGCGACAAGACCGAATTCCGCGAGTGGGAGAAGGACACGCCCTATTTCGAGGGCTGCATGCCGATCGAGGTGATGGCCGAGCGCGGCGAGGACACGCTCCGCTACGGCCCGATGAAGCCGGTCGGGCTCGACGATCCGCGCACCGGCCGCTGGCCCTATGCGGTCGTCCAGCTTCGCCAGGACAATGCGCTCGGCACGCTCTGGAACATGGTCGGCTTCCAGACCAAGCTGAAGCATGCCGAGCAGGTGCGGCTGTTCCGCACCATCCCCGGCCTCGAAAATGCCGAGTTCGCCCGCCTCGGCGGCCTTCACCGCAACACCTTCATCAATTCGCCGCAGCTGCTCGATTCGACCCTGCGGCTGAAGGCCGCGCCCCACATCCGCTTCGCCGGCCAGATCACCGGCTGCGAAGGCTATGTCGAATCGTCCGCGGTCGGCCTGCTCGCAGGGCGGTTCGCGGCCGCCGAGCTGCTCGGCCAGGCGTTCGCGCCGCCGCCGGAGACGACCGCCCTCGGCGCCCTGCTCCGCCACATTACCGGCGGCGCCGACGCCGAGAACTATCAGCCGATGAACGTCAATTTCGGCCTGTTCCCGCCGATCACCGGCCGGATGAAGAAGGCGAACCGAAAGAAGCTCTATACCGAGCGGGCGAAGCAGGATCTGACGGCGTGGCAGGCAGGGCTGGCCGACGCCGCGAGATCAGCGCCGCCGACCGGCCATCGGCATGAGCCGGCCATCATGATAGGTGACCTGCCCCCGGAATGAGCGGCCGTTGCGGTCGAGGCTGCCGCGGAAGACGACTTCTCCCTGTGGCGAATCGACCCGCATCTCCAACGCCTGTCCCGCAAGGGTCAGCGAGCGAACCGGCAAGGCGTGCGCGCCCTGGTCCGTCATCAGCATGCCGCGATAGCCTCCGGGCTGCGGCGCGAGCGCGAAGGCGCCGCGGGTCATGCCGCGGGCGGTCGAGATCTCGAAGAGCCACAGGCCGGTCAATTCGTGGGTTTGCGGCGCCGTGGATTGGGCGTGGCCCGCGCCGGCGAAAAGGCAAAGCGCAATCAAGGTCGTGATCATTCTCATGTCTGTCTCCTGCTTAAGGTGCGGCAGGAGCAGCAGCGAAGCGGCCACGACGAAATCCTTTTTTCGTGAAGCGCCGGGGCCAATTCGCTAACGTCGCGACCATGTCATTGGCGAAGCGCGAACGACCCCCACCGATCCTGATGCATAGTCTGGTCGGCCTCGCGATCGGCACGATGTTCGGCTTTCTGGGGCCGTTCGGCACCTACCCTGCATTTTCGACCGCGGAGCGTTATGCCTTCTGGATTGGCCTCGTCGGGCTCGGCTATCTCTGCAACGCGATCGTGGTCCGCGCCGCGATGCCCAATCGGCGGTTCGCCAGCCTTCCGGGGCCGGCACGGATCGCATTGATCGCGCTTGCGGCCGCAGTCCCGATGACCTTCGCCACCAGCTGGGTGCTGGTCCAGCTCCAGCCCGGACGGGTGATCGGGCCGATGCAGCTGCCTTTGCTGTTCGTCGCCGTCGCGAGCGTCCAGCTCGTCCATTCGATCGCAATGGCGATGGTGTCCGAGCGTGGCCGCCCGGATCGCGACGGCCGCGCCGAGCCGTCAAAAGGCTCGCGCCTGCCGGCCTTCATGATGCGCGTCCCGCTTCACCTCGGCCGCGAGCTGGTCGCGGTCGAGGGGCATGATCATTATCTGCGCGTCCATACGAAGCTCGGTTCGGACCTGATCCTCTGTCGCCTGTCCGATGCGCTCGGCGAGCTCGCCGAGGCGGACGGGCTGCAGGTTCATCGCAGCTGGTGGGTCGCGGCCGATGCGGTGATCGGGACCGAGCGCGACGGCGAGCGGACCTATATCCTGCTCGAGCGCGGCCTGCGCGTTCCGGTCAGCCGCAAATATCTGGCTGCAGTGCGCAAGGCGGGGTGGCCCGGCGCCGCGTCTGCGACCGCCGTGGCCGCCGCCGGTTAGGCGGCTCCGACGCTCAGCAATTGCAATTGGGCTGCGCCCGCGCACGGCGCGGCGGCGCCGTGGTCGCATATTCGGTCCGGTCCAGCTGCCGATCCCGGTTGCGGTCGGCGTCGCCGAACTTGGTGGTCGTCCGCACCGCCCATTCCTCGAAGCTCAGCCGCCCGTCGCCATTGGTGTCGAGCCGCTGGAACGGCCGCCGGCGCGGATGATAGAGCTCCTCGAGCGTGATCTTGCCGTCATTGTCGCGGTCGGCGCGATCGAACCGTCTCTGCTCCTTGGTGCGCTCGTCGGCTGAAGGCGGTTGCGGCGGGGCGGCGCCCTCCTCCGCGTCGCCGTCGGCTTCGGCCTGCGGTGCGTCGGGGATTGCCGGGGCCTCGTCCTGGGCCATGCCCTGCCAGATGAAGAAGCCAGCTGCGACCAGCAGCAGCGCCGAGCCGACGCCAGCGAGATAGCGAAGCATGTTCCTCCCCATTGCGCCGCGAAGCTAGACCAGCGCGCGGGCTTCGCCAATCACCCTCATCGGCCGGTCAGCCGGTGGCGGATCATGCGCCAGATCCGGGCCGGGCTGCCCTGGCGCTCCGCCGTCCCCCGGACGATATCGCGATCGGCCAGCGCCGCCAGCATGCCGAGCGGGCGCAGCGGGCGCGGCCAACGGGTTGGAGCGCCACTGATCGAACGCGCGGCGGCGAGCGCCGCTTCGGCTTCCCCGCGATCGCCGCTGCGCCGGGCGAGGTCGACCAGCGCCCAACGCGCGCCGGCCGCGTCGAGACCAGGCTGCGAACCGCCCAGCAGTCGGCCTGCAAGGTCGAACAATGTGCCGCCGCGCGCCGCGCCATAGGCGGAGAGCTCATCCGCCCCAAGCGCGCCGGCGTCCGCCAGGATGGTCCATCCCGCTTCCATCGCGGCCAGCTCGGCGCCGCTGACGCCGGCGGGGAGCAGATCGCGCGCCACCGTCTCCAGCATCGGCTCGGCCGGCGGCTTCTCGCGATCGAGCCGCTCGAGCGCCTCGCGCCACCAGGCCAGCCGGATCCTGCTGATCATCGGCTCGCTGCCGGTGACGAGCACCTGGCCCAAGGTGACGTCAAGACGCCACAGCGCGTCGATCGCGGCTCGGACTTGCGCGGGTACGTATGCCAGGGCGAGCTGGCGTTCGGGATCAAGCTCTACGGTCACGGTGCGCCTCCCCTCCCTGAGTACAGGGAGGGGATTGAGGGGTGGGTCGGGTGGAGCTGCCTGTGCGTTTCCGGAGACTTACCCACCCCCATCGGTCCGGATCCAAAGGGCCATGCGGGGCATGACCCGCCGGACCGATCCTCCCTGCGTGCAGGGAGGGGAGCAGGCATCAGCGGTAGCAGACCTTCTTCGCCGCGGTAACGACGTCGTCGACCTTGATCAGCGCCATCTTCTCGAGGTTGGCCGCATAAGGCAGCGGCACGTCCTCGTCCGTGACCCGCAGCACCGGCGCGTCGAGGTCGTCGAAGCCGTCCTCCATCGCGATCGCCATCAATTCCGCCGAGATCGAGCAGGCCGGCCAGCCTTCCTCGACACAGACCATGCGGTTTGTCTTGGCGAGGCTGGCGAGCACCGTCTCGCGGTCGAGCGGCCGCAGGGTGCGCAGGTCGATCACCTCGGCGTCTATCCCCTCCTCGGCGAGCTTGCCGGCGGCGTCGAGCGCGACGCCGACACCGATCGAGTAGGAAACCAAAGTGACGTCCTTGCCTTCGCGCACGACCCGCGCCTTGCCGATCGGCAGGACATAATCGTCGAGCTTCGGCACTTCGAAACTCTGGCCATAAAGCAGCTCGTTCTCGAGGAATACGACCGGATCTTCAGACCGGATTGCAGCCTTGAGCAGGCCCTTGGCGTCGGCCGCCGCATAAGGCGCGATCACCACCAGCCCGGGCACCGCCGCATACCAGGGGCCGTAATTCTGGCTGTGCTGCGCGGCGACGCGCGAGGCGGCGCCATTGGGGCCGCGGAAGACGATCGGGCAGCGCATCTGTCCGCCCGACATATAATTGGTCTTCGCAGCGGAATTGATAATGTGATCAATCGCTTGCATGGCGAAGTTAAAGGTCATGAACTCGATGATCGGTTTCAGGCCGCCCATCGCCGCGCCGGTGCCGACGCCGGCAAAGCCATATTCGGTGATCGGCGTGTCGATCACACGCTGCGGGCCGAATTCGTCGAGCAGGCCCTGGGTGACCTTGTAGGCACCCTGATATTCAGCGACCTCCTCGCCCATCACGAAGACACGCTCGTCCGACCGCATCTCCTCGGCCATCGCATCGCGCAGCGCCTCGCGCACGGTCATCTTCACCATCTCGGTTCCGGCGGGCACCTCGGGCTCGACCTTGAGGCTTGGCGGCGCCTTTTCCGGCTTGGCGGCGACCTGCGCGGTCGCCTGCGTCTCGCTTGCTTCCTCGACGGGCGGCGCAGCAGCTTCGGCCTTGGGCGCAGCCGGGGCCGCAGCCTCGCCCTCGCCGTTCAGCAGGGCGATCACCGTGCCGACCTTCACTTCGTCCGTGCCTTCGGGAACGAGGATCTGGGTGATCGTGCCCTCGTCGACCGCCTCGAACTCCATCGTCGCCTTGTCGGTCTCGATCTCGGCGAGGATGTCGCCGGCGGCGACATTGTCGCCCTCCTTGACCAGCCATTTGGCGAGCGTCCCCTCCTCCATGGTCGGGGACAAGGCCGGCATCTTGAGCTCGATCGCCATCAATATTGCTCCACCAGCACGTCGGTATAGAGCTCGGACGCGTCCGGCTCGGGCGCCTGCTCCGCGAAATCGGCGGCCTCGACGACGATCTGCTTGATCTGGTTGTCGATCGCCTTGAGCTCGTCCTCCTTGGCGCCCACTTTCTCCAGCTCGCGCTTCACCGCCTCGATCGGGTCGGACTTCTCGCGCACCGATTGGACCTCCTCGCGCGACCTGTATTTGGCCGGGTCGGACATCGAGTGGCCGCGATAGCGGTAGGTCTTCAGCTCGAGCAGGATCGGACCCTTGCCGCCGCGCACCCATTCGAGCGCGGTTTCGGCAGCGCCGCGCACCGCCAACACATCCATGCCGTCGACCTGGAGGCCGTTGATCCGGAAGCTCTCGCCGCGCTTGTAGAGCTGGTCCTCGGCCGAGCTGCGATTGACGCTCGTGCCCATCGCATATTGGTTGTTCTCGATCACGAAGATGATCGGGAGCTTCCACAGCTCGGCCATGTTGAAGCTCTCATAGACCTGGCCCTGGTTGGCCGCGCCGTCGCCGAAATAGGCCAGGCAGACGCCGCCGTCCTTCGCATATTTGTGCTTGAAGGCGAGGCCGGTGCCGAGGCTGACCTGGGCGCCGACGATGCCGTGGCCGCCATAGAAACGGTGCTCGACGCTGAACATGTGCATCGAGCCGCCCTTGCCGCGCGAGATGCCGGCGGCGCGGCCGGTCAGCTCGGCCATGATGATCTTGGGGTCGATGCCGTAAGCGAGCATGTGGCCATGGTCGCGATAGCCGGTGATGACGCTGTCCTTGCCGACCTCGAGCGCCGACTGCAGGCCGACCGCGACCGCCTCCTGGCCGATATAGAGGTGGCAGAAGCCGCCGATCAGGCCGAGGCCGTAAAGCT
>JAYRLF010000264.1:0-6240 GCA_041905385.1 Allosphingosinicella sp. | reverse complement strand
GGCCTCCGCCGACGCCAAGGCCATCGAAGCAGCGGTGGCGCGGGCCGCGCAAGCCGTCGCCGCCGATTGGGAAAGCGAGCGTCCGGTTCCGCCGACCGTCATCTGGAGCCGCACGCTCGACGACGCCCGCGTGATGGCGGGCCGCGCCTTGTCCTATGGTGATGATGTCCTGCCGGGTGCACGCTCCTACGGAGAGGTGCCCTTCGGCGGCTTGGAGCCGAAATCCGACGCGAAAACGCCCTGGGATGCGAGCGCGCCGGTCGCGATTCCCGACACGGGCTTCAACATCGCCGGCTATATCGACCGGCTCGACATCTCGGGTGACGGCAAGCGCGCCCTCGTGCGGGACTATAAGACCGGACGGCCGCCGCGCAGCGACATCCGCCTCAATGGCGGACGAGAGCTTCAGCGCTGTCTCTATGCCTTCGCGGTGAAGGCGCTCCTCGGCGACGATGTCGCTATCAGCGCCTCGCTGCTCTATCCGCGCGAGCCCGTCGATCTCCAGCTCGACGATCCCGAGGCCGTGCTCGAGGAGATCACGGGCTATCTGCGCGCGGCACGGTCGAGTCTTGCCGAAGGCGCGGCCCTGCCTGGCCCGGATACCGGCGGCGACTATGACGACCTTGCTTTCGCCCTGCCGGCCAACGCCAGCGCCACCTATTGCAAACGCAAAATGCCGGCCGCCACAGAGCGGCTTGGCGAAGTCGCTCAGGTCTGGGAGGCGGAATGATGAGCAGCGTGTCCAAGGCGTTGAAGGACGACGGCGCGCGCCGCGATGCGATCAGCCTCCATGATCGCTCGATCCTGGTCGAGGCCGGCGCGGGCTCAGGCAAGACCGCCGTCATGGCCGGCCGCATCGCCGCCATGCTGGCCGAAGGCGTCACGCCGCGCTCCATCGCAGCCGTCACCTTCACCGAACTCGCCGCGAGCGAGCTGCTATCGCGTGTCCGCGAGTTCGTTGCCGATCTCTCGGCCGGCACGATCGCGACCGAGCTGCGCGTGGCGCTGCCCGATGGGCTATCCCAGACCCATCGCGACAATCTCGCCGCCGCCAGCGCCGCGATCGACGAAATCACCTGCTCGACCATCCACGGCTTCTGCCAGCGCCTGATCAAGCCCTATCCGGCGGAGGCCGACATCGATCCCGGCGCCGGCGTCATGGATCGCAACCAAGCCGACCTCACCTTCCTTGAGATTGTCGATGGCTGGCTGCGCGAACGCCTGTCCGGCGGTCAGGGCGGTATCCTGGCCGAGCTGGTGCTGCACAGCCCTGGCGAGACCGTGGCGCTAATCCATAAGATCGCCGAGAACATCCGCCGTCGCCCCACGCTCACGGCCCCGCCCGTCTCTCCACTTGGCGGCCACCTCACGGCGTTCCGGCAGGCCACGGCGGATTTCGCGAACTTCATGGATGGCACGGCGGCGGCCGAGCCGGAAACAGTGACGATCGTCGAGCGGCTGGCCGAAATGGCGACCGCCGTGGCGAACGGTCCCGATCCCGCGACGCCCGCGGGCCTCGTTCGGCTCCTGACCGCGCGGCCCCACCCAGATCTTTGCACCAAGACCGGCGCTTTCGCCTCCTACCGCAGGAAGGGCAAATGGGCCGCTACGGCCAAACAGGTCGGTCTCTCCAAGGCCGATGGCGACCGGCTGAACGACGCCGCCGAGACCCACTACACCGCCTGTTGCGACGCTTGGGTCGCGTTGGTGCAGGCCGTCGCCGGCCATGCCCTGGCCGCGCTGATCGACGAAGCGCGACCGATCCTGCAACGCTATCGCGACCACAAGCGCGCCAGCGCCCAGCTCGATTTCGACGATCTGATTTTCGCCGCGCGCGACTTGCTGCGCGACCACGACGCCGTGCGCCAGGCGCTGGGACAGCGTTTCGCCCATGTCCTCGTCGACGAGTTTCAGGACACCGATCCCCTGCAAACCGAAATCTTCTGGCGGCTGTGTGGCGAGCCGGTCGATGGCGATGACGATTGGACCCGCTTCCAAATCCGGCCGGGCGCGCTCTTCCTAGTCGGCGACCCGAAGCAGGCGATCTATCGCTTCCGGGGCGCCGACGTCGGCGCCTATGTGCAGGCGCGCGACGCCTTCCGCGCCCAGAACCCCGACAGCCTTCTGTCGATCTCCACCAACTTCCGCTCCTGCGCCGCGATCCTCACCTTCGTCAACGAGCGCTTCGAGGCCGTGCTCTCGGCCGATGGCCAGCCGGGCTTCACCGCTCTCGACCCATTCCATGACGATCGGGGCGGCCTGTGCGTGGCGGCTCTCGACATCGCCGTGGCCGACGAAAACGGCAAGGCCAGCGCCGAACAGCAGCGCGATGCCGAAGCCGACGCCATCGCCGAGCTGTGCGCCCAGCTGATCGAAAGCCACCCCATCATCGACCGTCGCAGCGGCGCCGAGCGCCCCTGCCAGCCGGGCGATATCGCCTTGCTGGCGCCAACCGGCGCGGAGCTCTGGCGCTATGAGGAAGCCCTAGAACGCCGCGGCATCCCCGTGGCGACACAAGCCGGCAAGGGGCTGTTCCGCCGCCAGGAGGTGCAGGATCTGATCGCACTGACCCGCGTTCTGGCCGACCGCCGCGACACGCTGGCACTCGGCGCGCTGCTGCGCGGGCCTCTGGTCGGACTCACCGAAGAAGACCTGCTGGACATCATCTGGGGGCTTCCGCGCTCGGAGGAACAGCCGGATCGGATTCCGCGTCTGGATCTCAGCATCGATCCCGCCGTCATCGCGCACCCGCTCGCGCGCGACGTCATCGAGCGGCTGCAATCGCTCTCCCGGCGCGGCAACAGCACGACCCCGCACGAGCTGCTCTCGCAGGCCGTGGATGTGTTGCGCGTCCGTCCGCTCCTCCTCGAGCGCCATCGCGGCCAGGCCGAGCGTGCGCTCGCCAATGTCGATCTCTATCTCAGCCTGTCGACCGGCTACGCCGTGCGCGGTTTGCGCGCCTTCGCCGAGGCGATGACGGCGGCGTGGTCCGACGAGGCCCGCGCCGTCGAGGGACGGCCCGACGCCCAGGAGGAAGCGGTCGCGCTCTTCACCATGCACGCGGCCAAGGGGCTGGAATGGCCGATCGTCATTCCGGTCAACACCATGACCGGCGTCATGGCGCCCGAGAGCGCCGTGATCGAGCGCCATACCGAGACCTTCTATTGCCCGGTCCTGGGCGTCGTGCCCGAGGGCTACGAAACCGCGCGGCAGGCGGAGAAGGAGGAGCTGGACCGCGAACGCATCCGGCTCTGGTATGTCGCGGCCACCCGCGCCCGCGAACTCCTCGTCTTGCCCCGGCTCGACGCCACGCCGTCGAAATCGGCCTGGATCGGTCTCGTCGATCTGTCGCTCGCCGACCTGCCCGGCCTGGACGTCTCTCACCTGCCTGCCGGTCTCGCGGCCGCAGGCGCGGGCGCGGGCAACACCCAGACGCGCGCGAGCTTCGCCGCCGAAGCCGAAGCCATCGCGGCCGCGCAGACGCGGTTGACCTGGCTCGCGCCCAGCCGTGACGAAAACGCCGCCGGGACCGTGATGCGGGAAGAAGAGGCGGCCCTCTGGACAGGGTCGGGCGACGACCAGCCTCCCGAGCTGGATGCCGTCGCCCCGGTGCAGGGCGGCCGCGAGCGCGGGCTGATCCTCCACAAGCTCATGGAAGAGGTGCTGACCGGCGAAACCCAGGAGGAGGAAGCCGCCCTGTCCGAACGGGCTGGCCACCTCATCCGCGCCCTCGGCCAGTCTCCGGTCGCCAACCCGGCGACGGGGCTGTCGGCGCAGGAATTGGCGGCCTGTGTGGCCCGGGCACTGGCTCTGCCTGACATCGCAGCCCTGCGGCCGGGTCTTCTCGCCGAATTTCCCGTCTATTCCGCACAGGCGGCTGACGGCGTGGAAACCGCAACGGCCGGCATCGCTGATGCCCTGACCCTGACGGCCGAGGGCCGCCCCGCCGTCGTCGTGGACTGGAAAAGCGATGTGACGCCGGCGCCGGGAACGCTCGATCATTATCGCGCGCAGGTGCGGGCCTATCTCGACATGACCGGCGCCGAGCGCGGCCTGATCGTGCTGATGACCTCCGGCACCGTCATTCCCGTCCTGCCGACGAAGCCGACCGAGAGCGAGGCGGCCTGAGCCCATGTCGTCTCTTGCCTGGATCGATTTCGATGAAGCCGAGCGGCAGCGCGCGCAGCGCATCATGGCGCTCTTTCAGGAGCGCGAGACCCGCGACGAGCTGGGGCTGGGGGCGATCCGGGATTCCATCGCCGATCACCTCTTTCCGGGCACGAGCACGATCCAGACGCGCCTGCGATACATGCTGTTCATTCCCTGGCTCTATCGGGCGCTGGAAAAGCGCGAAGTCCCTGAAGCGCAGCTCCGCACCGAGGCGCGCGACACCGAAATCCGGCTTGCCGACGCCCTGAAAGCCGGCGGTGAGTCCAACGGCATCATCGGCCGGGATGCAGGACCACGGCTCCAGCGGTTGCCGAGTTCCGTCTATTGGGCTGGCCTGGGCGCGTGGGGCATCCGGGTCTTTCCGGGCTCGCTCGACAGTCTGTTCGTCGCCTTGCGGGGCCGTGGCCGGTCGCGCGGCGCATCCAGCGGCGAAGACGCCCTGGCCGGCGCCCAGACGCCCGCCGTCTGGAATCCAGCCTTGCCCCAGATGCCCGGCGACCTGCTTGAGCACGCCGTCTTCCGCCTGACCACCGACGAGGCGCAATTCCTCATCGACCGCCTGATCGCCAGCCAGCCCACCGCACTGCTCACGATGCTGGCGCGCGAAGGCATCGACGCGGACTGCGACTACATCTGGACGCACCCCAATCTGTCGGCGTTTCCATCCGCAGCGCGCCGCCTCGTCCAGCATGGGGAAATCTTCTCCCATGTGATGCACGGCGCCGCGCTGCTCTATAACCTCGCGCTCAGCGAGCTGCGCCAGCGTGACGACTGGATTGAGGACTATCGCGCTCGGCTTGAAACCTGGAGCGACGAACTCGATACCGGCGCCGTCCGCGCGTGGTCGCTCGATGATTTCTGGAATGTCGTGGAGCACCCGGCGCACGCCATCCGACCGGCCGCCAAGCGGTTCGTGAATGAGTGGCGCGATCTGGTTCTGGCCGGGACGGAGCAGATAATCTCGGCGCCCGCAGCGCGGCGGCTCGTCGAGGAGCGCGAACGCCGGCTCAAGACCAGCCAGTCCCGCTACGCCAATCACGCTGTCCGTGACCGCTGGACCGGCGCATCGGGCGCAGACCGCCTCAGCTTCCGCTGGGCGCAGGCCAAATCCCACCTGCGAGATCTCGCCCATGCTGAATAGGCGCAGCCTCGATCCCGAACAGCGAACGCTCTACGGCGCCAATCTTCAGCCGCCGGCGGGCTATGTCTTCGACGCGGCGGTCGCCACGACCTTCTCGCTCGACTTCGAGACCGCGCTCGCCGTGCCGGTCAGTCTGGCGCTCTTCGCCGCCGAGAACCGCGACGACATTCTCTCTCATCCTCTGGCGCTGCTGGAAGGCGCCGAGCGCATCGCCGGCCGCCTCGTCGTCTTCACCGACGCCGGCCATATCCAGGCGAGCGCCCGGCCGCATTCCCGCCTTTGCTCGCTGCTCGAACGCATCATCGTCGAGGTCGCCGCCCCTCAAGGCGGGGCCTTCCACCCCAAGATGTGGGCGCTGCGCTTCACGCCGTTGCGCCCCGAAGACCCCGCCCGCCTGCGTCTGCTCATTCTCTCCAGAAACCTGACGCGCGATCGCTCATGGGACATTGCCGCCACCCTCGACGGCGTGATCACCAAGCAGCCCAAAGCGGTCAATCGCCCGGTCGCCGACTTCCTTCGCCAGCTCCCCGACCTCGCGACCGTGGGCGTTCCCGACGGAACGAAGACGCTTGTCGATGACCTGGCCGAAGACATGCGCCGCGCCGAATGGAGCCTGCCTGAACCGTTCCAGAGCGTCTCCTTCGCCGTCAACGGCCTCGGCGGAAAGCCATGGCGCCCGGAACCCTGCATTCGGCTGGGCGTCGTCTCGCCCTTCTGCGACGATCAAACCTTGTCGATGCTCGCCGGTCTGGCCAGCGCCGAAAAGCCCATCTTCATCGGGCGATCCGACGAACTCGCCCAGGTGCCCGGCGCTACGCTCGATGGCTTTGCCCGCGTGGCCGTGCTCGACGAAATGGCGGCCACGGAAGATGGCGAGGAGGAGGACGCAGCGGCCCTACAAGGGCTCCATGCCAAGGCGTTCATCGCCG
>JAYRLF010000263.1:0-6245 GCA_041905385.1 Allosphingosinicella sp. | reverse complement strand
CGCTGCATGCGATTCCGGTGCCGGGCCACGAGCATCACCCGCCCGAGCAGCTCGCCGCGGTCGCGCGCGAATCCGGCCTGACCGCGATGACCGCGGCGAGCGTCGAGGATGCGCTGGGCTGGATCAACCGCCACGCCGACCGGGCGCGGCCGCCGGTCGTGTTGATCCTGGGCTCGCTCTATCTCGCCGGCGAGGTGCTGCGGGCGAACGACCAGGCGCCGAACTAGCTTCTCAGTTCGGCCAGACTCCGTGCGGCCCAGTCGTACATGTCCGCGTCCTTCGCCCGCTCGTTCGAGTCGAGCCGTTTCACCCGCCGCTCGACCTCGATCAGGACCGGCAGCGCCGCGCTCCTCCGGCCGAGCTTGAGCAGCAGGGCGGCCTGGCGGCACTGGGCCTCGGCGCCGGGCAGGCGCTTGCCGACATCGGCGTAGATTGCGAGCGCCCGCTCCTGCTCGCCGTCCTGCTCGAGCACGCGCGCCAGCAGCAGCGACGCGCGGTCATTCTCGCTCGCCGAAAGCGATTCCGGCAGCGCTTCGAGCAATTGCCGCGCGCGCTTGTCCTGGCCGGCTTCGAAGCAGGCGCGGGCGATCCGGACGCGCAGGCTGCGGTCTGGCGATGCGTTGCGGCCGTCGGCAATGTCGTAATGGCGGATCGCCTCGGCCCAGCGGCCGAGATCGGCGAGCGCGTCGCCGAGCCGGATCCGGCTGTCGACCGTGTCCGAGGTCTCGACCGCCTCGCGCGCCGCGCGCAGGTCGCGCTCCGGATCGAGCACGCGGACCGCGGCCGCCTTCATCCGCCGCACCTCGCGCCGCCCGGCATAGGACGGCAGGATCTCGAACCAGCCATAAGCGAGGCTGCCGAGAACCGGAAAGAACATGATCACCATGATCCAGGTCGTGCTGCGGCCGGTGCGGACGCAATGGACCACGCAGGCGATCTGAAGCAGCAGGACCAGCGCGATGATGGGCACGGCTTATTCCGCCGGAACCGCCTCTGGATGTTCGGGCGCCACCACGCCAGACGCCCGCCCCGCGCGGGATTCGCGGATCCATTCGAGCACGCACAGGACGACGGCGACGACGCCGATCAGCGCGGTGAGGACGAAGACGAAATAATAGCCCCGCTCCTCGATCATCTGGCCGAGCGCGCCGCGGCCGAGCGTGCCGACCAGCAGGGTCAGCGAGGCGAGCAAAGCATATTGGACGGCGCTGTAGCCCTTGGCGACGATCGAGGAGAGCCAGGCGATATAGGCCGCGCCGGCGATGCCGATGGCGAGATTCTCGCCGCCGATGGTCAGCATCAGGCGGGCGAGACGGTCGCTGCCGCCGAACTGCTCGACCGCCCAGGTGAAGCCGGTCGCATTGCTGACCGCCGACATGGTCGCCCCGCCGACGGCGAGATCGGCGTAGAGCAGGTTGGTGGCCGCCGAGAGCGCCGCGCCGAGCGTCAGCGTCAGCATTCGCCCGAGCACGATGATCAGCCAGCCGCCTAGCGCCAGGCCGAGGATGATCGCGCCGACGCCGAAGAACTTCGACGCCACCGCGACCTCGTCATTGGTGTAGTGCAGCTCGCCCAGGTAGAAAGGATAGGCGAAGGTGCCCCAGATCGAATCGCAGATGCGATAGGTCAGCACCAGCGCGAGGATCAGCACCAGCGACCACCCCAGGCGGCCGACGAATTCGACCAGCGGCAGCACCAGCGCGCGGTAGAAATGATCGGTGACCTGGCCCGCGCGCGCATCGGGTAGCCCCGCCGCCGGAATGACCTGCCGCCCCTCGCGCCGCAGCTTCGCCAGCCAGCCGGCGACGAAGGCCGGCAGGATGACTGTGGCGACGATGATCAGCGGTCCGTAGGTGGCGGTGAACTCGGTCGGATTGGGACGATTTTCGGGCAGCGCGGTCATCGAGCGGACCATGAAGACGAGCACGGTGCCAATCGCCAGGGCCCAGAGAAGCCCGACCGCCAGCAGACCCAAGGTGCGCACGCGCGGCAACAGCTCGCCGGGCCGGTACAGCGCATCGATCTCGTCGCCCGATGCAATGACGGCGCCGGTTTTTTCCGGGTCGGGCGCGAACAGGCCGGCCACGCCGATCGCCAGCAGCATCAGCCCCAGCAGCACATAGGTCTGCGGCCAGCCGATCCGCGCGGCGATGATCAGGCCGAGCGCGCCGCCGACCAGCGAGGAGAGCCGGAATCCCATCTGATAGACGGTCGAGAGGATGTCGATCGTCGCCTCGTCGTCGGCGATGTCGATCCGCCAGGCGTTGATGGCGATGTCCTGGGTGGCGCTGGCGAAGGCGCCGATGCCCGCGAGCAGGCTGAACAGGCCGAGCGCGCTCCTCGGATCGAGCAGGCTCATCGTCACCAGGATGATGCCGAGCAGCAGCTGCATCGGCGCAATCCACTGCTTGCGCTTGCCGAGCCGCCGCAGGAACGGGATGTCGACCTTGTCGACCAAGGGCGACCACAGGAACTGGAAGGAATAAGCGAGCCCGATCAGCGAGAACACGCCCATCGTCTCGAGATCGACCTGGGCTTCGGTGAACCAGGCGTAGAGCGTACCGAGGAACAACGCGAACGGCAGGCCCGAGGCGAATCCGAACAGGGCCATGAAGCCCGACTTGGGATTGCGCAGCGAGCGCAGCAGGGTACGCCAGCCGGGTTTCTTCGTTGCGGTCTCGCTCATCCTGCTCTTGTAGCGGCTTGCACCCGCCCGGAAAGCGGTTTTGCGGCGGCTCGTGATGCTGCTTCGGGCCGCTTGCTTTACGTTCGCGTAAAGCGCAGAAACCGCGCATGGACATGCCGACCAGACAGCGGCCGACCGAGGGCCAGCTCCGGCTCGCCGGCGAGATCGTCGCCGGCCACGAGACCGAGGGGCGCGGCGTCACCACCCTGCCCGCTTCGCTCTACACCGACCCGGCGCGCTTCGCCGCGGAGAAGGCAAAATTGTTCGACCGGCTGCCGCAGGTGATCGCGCCCTCGGCCCTGCTGCCCGAGCCGAACATGGCCGTCACCCATGACGGCTTCGGCATCCCGCTGCTGCTGACCCGCGACAAGAACGGCCAGGCCCATGTCTTCTGGAACGTCTGCCGCCATCGCGGCACGCGGCTGGTCGAGGCCGAGGATGTGGTGAAGGCGCCGCGGATCGTCTGCCCCTATCATGCCTGGACCTACACGTCGGACGGCACGCTCGCCGGCATGCCGCGGCCGGACAGCTTCCCCGGCCTCGACAAGGCGCTGCACCATCTGAAGCCGCTGCCGAGCCGCGAGGCGGGCGGGCTGATCTGGTTCGCGCGCGAGGAGAGCGACTTCGCCGACGCCGATTCGCTCGCGCCCGAATTCGACGCTTTCGGCCTCGCTGGCCACCACCTCTATCGCCGCCGCGTCCACGACGTTCCCGCCAATTGGAAGCTGATCATGGACGCCTTCCTGGAGAGCTATCACGTCCAGCGGCTCCACGCGCAGACCATCGCCCGCTTCTTCACCGACGGCATCACCGTCGCCGACACGATCGGCATCCACCAGCGCTCGGCAGTCGGGCGCACCGACTATCTCGCCCGGATCGACCATCATGACTGGACCGCGCTGAGGGCGGTGATCACCTTCGCCTATCAGCTGTTCCCGGCAACGATCATGATCATGAGCCCGGACTATGTGAATCTGATGGTGCTGATGCCGCAGGAGGTCGGCCGCACCCTGGTCGAGGATTTCATGCTGATCCCGGAGCCGCCACGGACGCCCGAGGAAATCGATCATTGGGAGCGCAGCTGGACACTGCTCGACGAGGGCGTCTTCGCCGCCGAGGATTATCGCGCGGCGGCGCTTGGACAGAACGGGCTGGCATCCGGATCGATCGACGAGATCACGCTCGGCACGCTCGAAACGGGGATCAAGTGCTTCCACGAAGTGCTTGAGAAGGCGCTGAACTCTTAAGTTCAGGAAACCCGCCCGTCATCCCAGCGAAAGCTGGGATCTCCCTTTTCTTCAAGCTCCGATCATATATTCCCAAAGATCGCGCCACTCCGGATTCTGACCCTCGATCAGCTCGATCTTCCACGCGCGCTTCCACGTCTTGAGCAGTTTCTCGCGCCGGATCGCGTCGTCGATCGTGTCGTGAGGTTCGGCCAGGACGAGCCGGGTTAGCTGGTACTTCCGACAGAAATCGGAGCCTTTGCCTGCACGATGCTGCGCCACGCGTTGCGGCAGGTTGGCCGTGACGCCGATATAGAGGACACCGCGGACGTGGTTCGTCATGATGTACGTCCAGCCCCCGCGCATGCGGCGAGGCTAGCGGAAGAAAAGGGAGATTCCAGCTTTCGCTGGAATGACGGAGATAGGGTCAGGCCGCCGCGTACAAGGTCAGCTGCGGTGGTAGGCGCTTGCGGACTCGCCCCTGCAAATGGCCGTCCAGCGCTGCGAGCGCGCCTTTCAGCACCTTTTCCGTATAGGGCTTGGCGAGGCAGCCGACGCCGAGCGCGCGCGCTTCCTCGGTTGGGTGGCCGGTGACGAACAGCACCGGCACGTTCTTCGCGCGCGCCGCCCGGGCGACGTCGATGCCGTCGCCGTCGCCGCTCAGCTTGATGTCGGTCAGCACCAGATCGAGCGGCTCGGCCGCAATCACGGCGAGCGCCTCGGCCGGCGTGTCGACCGTCGCGACCACGTCATAGCCTTCGTCCTTCAGCATATATTCGTTGTCGAACGCCACCAGCGGCTCGTCCTCGACGATCAGGATGCGCCGGATCGACCTTTCGCGCTTACCGAAGAACATATAGTGCGGGCTCTCACTTGAATCGGTTTTGACTGCGAAACGAGTAAGTTGCGTGAATGTGCCGGGCGCGAGCCGCGGCCGGGCGCAAAAATTTTTCTGACCAACCAAAACCGTTTCAGACCAACGGAGTGACGTCGTGACCGCCCGCGAACCGCAGCGCATCGCCAAACTGCTCGCCCGCGCCGGCGTCGCCTCGCGGCGCGAGGTCGAACGGATGATCGTCGAGGGACGGATCGCGATCGACGGGGCGATCGTGGAGACGCCGGCGACGCTCCTGACCTCGCTCCATGGAGTCACCGTCGACGGCAAGCCGGTCAAGGCGCCGGCCCCGGCGCGGCTGTTCCGCTTCCACAAGCCGGCCGGCCTAATGACCACGGAGCGCGACCCGAAAGGGCGGCCGACCATCTACGACCGCCTGCCCGAAGGGCTGCCGCGGCTGATGCCGGTGGGACGGCTCGACTATAACACCGAGGGGCTGCTGCTGCTCACCAACGATGGCGGATTGAAGCGCGCACTCGAATTGCCCGCAACCGGGGTCGAGCGCACCTATCGGGCGCGCGCCTTCGGCGAGATCAGCCAGGAGCGGCTGGAGCAATTGTTCGACGGAATCGAGATCGACGGCATTCGCTACGGCCCGATCGACGCCAATCTCGAGCGCCGGACAGGCCG
Organism: Allosphingosinicella sp.; assembly: GCA_041905385.1. GTDB lineage: Bacteria > Pseudomonadota > Alphaproteobacteria > Sphingomonadales > Sphingomonadaceae > Allosphingosinicella. The sequence continues at coordinate 808 of JAYRLF010000263.1, read as the reverse complement.
CAACCAATGGATCGAGATGAAGCTGCGCGAAGGCAAGAATCGCGAGGTGCGGCGTGTGCTGGAGCATCTCGGGCTCGAGGTCTCGCGGCTGATCCGCACCGCTTACGGGCCGTTCGAACTGGCCGATCTTCCGTCGGGCGCGGTGGAGGAAATCCGGCAGCACGATCTGATCCTGTTTCGGAAGTCGCTGGGTTCGGATTCGTCGAGCATCAGAGAGCGCTCGGCCCACGGCCCTGGCCGAAGTGCTTCGACGGCCCGGCGCGCGCCTGCTCAGGGTGCGAGGGGCGCCCAACCCTCCCGAGGAAACCGGCAGCGACCTTTCGAAGAGCGTTCCGAAGGCGCAAGAGCGAGCCGGCCGTCTCATGGCACGGAGGGACCGCGCGCCGCCAGAACAGGCCGGCCGCCGCGACGCGAGCGCGAGGCACCCGCCGCCAAAGAGAGCCGGCCAAAGAATAGCAGGGACGGTTTCGCTGCGGCGCAAGCGGGTCGATCGGCCCAGCGCGAAGACGGCACCCGCGGCGCCAAAGCGAGCCGCCCGTACAAGGGCAAGGACGAAGGCCGGAGCGGCCATGCGAGCCGGGCGCCCCGCCCCGGCAGCCGCGGCGTCGGCAAGCCGCGGCGCGGACCCTCCTCGCCCCGCCGCTCGCCGTCCCGGGGTCCCAAATGAGGATCATCGCCGGCGAATGGCGCGGGCGGCCGATCGACGCCCCGCCTGGACAGGGCACGCGGCCGACCAGCGACCGGGCGCGCGAGGGATTGTTCTCGATGCTCGCCAGCCGGCTCGGCAGCTTCGAGGATCTGCAGGTCG
>JAYRLF010000262.1:0-6273 GCA_041905385.1 Allosphingosinicella sp. | reverse complement strand
GAGGTCGCGCGCTTCGCGCAGGGCATTGCGCAGCAGGACATGGGCCGAGGCGCGGCTGCCGCCGGCGTCGCTGGCGCCGTCCTCGCCGAGCTCGATATATTGGAAGACGCGGGGCCTCGTGATCGGCTCCATGTCGCTCGCCAGATCGATCACCGCGCCCTGGCCGGCGAAGATCGAGCGGCCGGTTCCCGGCGAGACGACCGCGCGGGTCACGCCGGCGGCGCGGCTGACCGCGATCGAGCTGGACTGGGAATTGATCGCCGGAACGACGTCGATCGCCGCGCTGAACGGCGAGTTGTTGGCCGAGACGTCGTTGCTCGGATCGACCGCGTCGACCTCGACCAGGCCGATCCGGGAGAAGCCGGCGACGACGCCGGTGGTCACCCATTTGCCGCGCGCATCGACCGTCGTCGCGCCGGCCGGCACCGCGACGTTGGCGCCGGCGGCGACGACGCGGCCGTCGCGGATCACGACGGTGCCGCCGTCGATCGGATCGCTGCCGTCGCCGACGACGACGCGGCCGCCGGTGATCGCAACCGTCTCCGCGGCGGCGGGAAGGGCGGCGAAGGCGGCAATGCCGGCGAGCAGAAGGCGGGCCTGTCCGCCGAAGCCTTGGCGAAGGCGGGTCATTTCACGTCTCCCTCGCCCGGCTGGCCGAGCTCGAAGTCCATCACCGGGCGAAGCCGCGGATTGTTCATGTCGAAGAGCAAGGCGCCGTCGATCCAGACCTGCTGCGGCCGCGTGTAGACGCTGAACGGATTGCCGTTCCACAGCACCACGTCGGCCCGCTTGCCGACGCGGAGCGAACCGGTCTGCTCCTCGATGCCGAGCGCGCGCGCCGGATTGATCGCCAGCCAGCGCCAGGCGACCTCGTCGGGGATGTTGATCCCCATCCGGCGGCCGTCGGCGAGCGCCTTGGACGCCTCCTGGTTGAGACGCTGGATGCCGTTGGAATCGTCGGAATGGACGACCGCGCAGGCGCCGGCGTTGTGGACCAGGGGAATGTTCTCGTTGACCGCGTCGTAGGATTCCATCTTGAAGCCGTACCAGTCGGCCCACATTGAGGCGCAGGTGCCGCTTTCGCGCAGCAGGTCGCCGATTTTGTAGGCCTCGACCGCGTGGTGGAAGCTGGCGATCCGGAAGCCGAACTCGCGCGCCATGTCGAGCATCAGCGCCATCTCGTCAGCGCGGTAGCAATGGTTCTGCAAGGTCATGCGGCCGTCGAGCACCTCGACCAGAGTGTCGAGCGCCATGTCGCGGGCGGTGTTGGGATCGCGGGCGCGGCGCTCGCGATATTCGATCGCACGCTGCCAGGTCGAACGCATCAGCGCGATATTGCCCATGCGCGTGCCCGGCATCTGGTTGCGGCCGCCATAGACGCGCTTCGGATTCTCGCCGCAGGCCATTTTAAGCCCGCGCGGGGCCCCCGGGAACCGCATCGCCTGGACGGTCCGGCCGGGCACGTTGCGCAGGGTAACGCCGCGGCCGCCGAACAGATTGGCGGAGCCGGGCAGCACCTGCAACGTGGTGATGCCGCCATTGGCGAGCGCCCGGGTGAAGCCCGGATCCTGCGGCCAGACGCTGTGCTCGGCCCAGACTTCGGGCCGGACCGGGCTGGTCACCTCGTTGCCGTCGGAATGGGCGTCGACGCCGGGGCTCGGATAGTCGCCGAGATGGCTGTGGATGTCGATCACGCCAGGAGTCACCCAGCGGCCGGTGCCGTCGATCCGGGTCGCGCCTTCGGGGATCGGCGTGTCGGCGCCGCCGATCGCCTGGACGCGGCCGTCGACCAACACGATTGTGCCGTTCTCGATCCGGCCGCCCTCGCCGTCGAAGATGGTCGCGCCGGTGATCGCGGTCGGAACGCCCGGATAGGGGCGGTAGGTGGACGGATAGGGATCTTCCGGTGGCGTGTAGCGGGCGCGCGACGGCTCGGCGGCTGGCGTCGACTGCGCCGAACTCTGATTGGCCGCGCAGCCGGCCAGAACGGACGCCGCGGCAAGAACCAGCAGCGAACCGCGCAACTTACTGAACCCCATGCATCCACCTCTTGATCAGCGGGGAAAGGACGAGAAGGACGGCGCCGATCACGACCGAGGCGATGCCGATCGTCCAGAACACGCCGGTATAAGTGGTCAGGCTGACCTGCAAATTGGTGACCTGGCCGCCGACCGTCTCGACGCTCGCCACCTGGGCGACGATGCCGCCGACATATTGCGCGACCGAGATCGACAGGAACCAGACGCCCATCATCAGGCCGACGATCCTGGCGATCGACAGCTTGGTGATCATCGACAGGCCGACCGGCGAGATGCACAGCTCCGCGAGCGAGTGGATCAGATAGAGGCCGGCCAGCCACCAGATCGCGACCTTGAAGTCGTCGCCGGCGAAATTGCCGCCCCAGACCAGGAACAGGAAGCCGGCGCCGACGCCCATCAAGGCGATCGCAAACTTGACCGGGATGCTCGGCTCGAGGCCGCGGCTGCCGAGCGCGTTCCACATGATGCTGAAGATCGGCGCGAAGATGACGATGAAGAGCGGGTTGAAGAACTGGGTCTGGCCCGCCGAGATCGTGAACAGGCCGAACACCGACAGATCGGTGTTGCGGTCGGCATAGAGGGTCAGCGACGACCCGGCCTGCTCGAACAGGGTCCAGAAGACGACGTTGAAGATGATCAGGATCATCGCCGCCACCATCATCTGGAGCTCACGCCTGTCGCCGACCTTCGCCGACCAGATCAGGATCGCCGGGATGGCGAGGATGAAGGTGCCGAACAGGATCTGGCCCATGATCGGCAGCGCCAGCAGATAGCCGAGCACGCCCGAGCCGGGCTCGGCCGGGGCCTGGTTCATCAGGTTCCAGAACAGGAAGAGCGCGACCGGAACCGCGAGAAGCGCACCGATATAGATGGCGAAATCGCGATTGGCCGGAGCGTCCGCTGGGCGCTCGCCATAGCCGTCGAGCCGGCCGCCGTCGAACTGGATCAGGCTCCAGGAGAAGAGCATGCCGAGCGCGGCCAGGCCGAAGCCGGCCCACCAGCCGACCGCGTCGGCGAGGAACGGGCACAGCAATTGCGAGAAGAGCGAGCCGAGATTGATGCCCATGTAGAAGATGGTGAAGCCGGCATCTCGTCGCCGGTCGCCGGTCTCGTAGAGCGTGCCGACGATGGTCGAGATGTTCGGCTTGAAGAAGCCGTTGCCGATCGTGACCAGCGACAGGCCGATCAGCATCAGCATGACGTAGAACATGCTCCGGTCGGCGCTGGCCTCGAAGCCGCCTTGGGCGATCCGGCGGGTTTCGGCGCCGTCCGCGCCGAGCAGGGAGACGCTGCCATCGTCATTGCCGCGGATCAGCAGGCGCTGACCCTGGTCCATGATGTAGCGGCGCTCCTCGCCGGTGCTGGTCGGCCGGTCCTCGAAATTCTCGACGGTCACCTCGTAGCGCTGGCCGTCGATGATCGCGTGCGGTCGCGCCGTCTCGCCGCCGAAGCAGAGGATGAAATAGCCGAGCGACATCAATATCGCGCCGAACTTCACCGAGCGTTTCGAGCCGAGATAGCGATCGGCGAGCAGGCCGCCGACCAGAGGCGTCAGATAGACCAGGGCGGTGAAGCCGCCATAGAGGCCGGTCGTCGTCTGATCGTTGAACAGGAAATGCTTGGCGAGATAGAGCGTCAGCAGCGCCCGCATGCCGTAATAGCCGAACCGCTCCCACATCTCGGTGGTGAAGAGCCTGGCAAGTTGTCGGGGGTGGCCGAACCAGGTCCCCTGCGCTGCCGGATTGACGTGGCTGATGTCAGGCTCTTGCGGTGTGTCCGCGGTCGGCGTGTCGACCATCCCATGCTCCCGTGATTTCGCCGGTGTGGCTCCCGGCGTTGCCGCGGCACCCTAACGGCCAATTCGGGCTTGTGAAGCGGGATTGTGACACTGTTCTCCGGCTGTTAGCGGGCAAAACATGTTCAACGACCTCTCCACGACGCTTACTTTGCTCAAGACCCGCCGCTCGGGCCGCCCGCGCGACCTTGCCGCCCCGGGACCGACGCCGGAACAGCTGCGGCAAATCCTCGAAATCGCGATGCGCTCGCCGGACCATGGCAAGCTCCATCCCTGGCGCTTCGTCCACGTGCCGGCGGACCGCCGCGCCGATTTCGCCGCGCTGCTGCAGCGCGCCTATCTCGCCGAGAATCCCAATCCGGGCCGGCTCGAGATCGAAGCCAATGAGCGCTTCGCCCATCAGGCCCCCGAGCTGGTCGTCGCCTTGTCAAGCCCGACTCCGGGCCACAAGATCCCCGAATGGGAGCAGCAATTGTCGTGCGGCGCCGCCTGCATGAACCTGTTGCTCGCGACCCATGCAACGGGTTTCGCGGCGGGCTGGGTGACCGGCTGGGCCGCTTATTCGGACATGGTGCTGGCGGCGTTCGGATCGCCGCCCGAGCGGATCGCCGGCTTCATCTTCATCGGCACGCCCGCAGTGCCGCTCGAGGAGCGGCTGCGACCCGTCGCTGACGAAGTGATTTCCACTTGGTCGCCGGCGGAAAAGAGAGAAGTTTCCGCTTGACCCGGCTGGTGTATTAGTACAGCATGACGGCATGAACGAAGATCGTCCCGTCTATCTCCGCCTGCGCGACCGCATCGCGGCGATGATCCTCGAGGGCCGCGTCCGCGACGGCGATCCGCTGCCGTCGGTGCGCAGCCTGGCCGCCGATTTCGGCGCCAACCCGCTCACCGTGGCCAAGGCCTATCAGACCTTCCAGGAGGAAGGGCTGGTCGTGGTCAAGCGCGGTGTCGGCATGTTCGTCGCGCCGGGCGCCGGCGATCGCCTGCGCACCACCGAGCGCAAGGACTTCCTCGAAAATCGCTGGCCGGGCATCGTCTCGCACATGCGGCGGCTCGGGCTTGAGGTCGAGGACATGGTCGAGCGCGCGCTCGCCTGACCGCTCGTCGAAGCCGCCGGGCACGCGACCCATTCGAGGTTCTGATATCAGATCGCAGACGCTCCTTGCGTCGCCACTTTCAAGGCATGCGCGCGTCGCCATGATTCCTGATCTGGGTTAGCCCTTCGAACCCGCTGGATTTCAACAAAAGTCTAACGCAGGATGATGGCGATTCGACGCATCGAATCGCGCACCGGCACATGGATTTCGAGCGACGCCTGGTCGCGCGACAGAACATCAGGTCGGAACTGAACAGATGCGCCGCGACCGGCAAGGCTGCGGCGAATGGGGCTGTCGTCAACGACAATCCAGTCGTTTGCGGCGAAGGGGAGGGGAAGCATGCCGCAGTCGGCGCAAAGCGACCATTATGTGATTGGCGCGGGGCTCAAGCTCATCATTCCGGCCGAAGACGGGTTGCTCGCTTCCGATGGTGAGAACGGTCAGCCGGCGACAGGCAGTGCCGCTCTTGTCAGTCAGGCCGGACATGGCACGGTCGAGCTGAATGCGGATGGCAGCTTCACCTATGTGCCCTTCGCCAGCTTCGTCGGGACGGACAGCTTCCGATATCGGCTCGCCGGCACGGACAGCGAGGCCGTGGTCAGGATCACGGTTCAGGACAATCAGCTCGTCGGCACCTATGACACCCTCCTGCCTGGTTTCACGATGCCGCCCGTCCAGGCCGAAAGCCTGGTGCTGGCCAATGGCAAAATCGCAACCGTCAGGCTCGTCTATGTCGACGGAGCGCTCGTTACCCGCGTCCTGGTTCACGACGATATCGGTTCCGTCGTTCGCACGGTTGATGCCGACCTCATCGCGCTTGGTGGCTTCGACGCCCTGCCGAACAAGCAATTGGCGCTTGATTACGCCGCTATCGCGCTCACGCCGACCGTGATCGCGATTGCGATCGAGGGAGATTTCTTCGGCGGTACCGACGAAAATACTGCCTCTTTCGACATCGCCCGGGTGTTGCTGGTCGATGTCGAAACCGGGACCCGGCAGATCCTGTTTGTAGGCCCGAGCGGCGCGACCCTCTTCCCGGACGTCGCGGCCATGACTCAGCTGCTCAACGGCAATCTGCTGCTGATCACCTCGGTCACGACCTTCACCGAGAATTTCGAATCGTCGACAGTGGACGGGAGGCTACGCATCTACAGCCCGACCGGCCAATTGCTGCGCGACCAAGCGTTCGACCCGCGGTTCGATGGCGGCACCGAGTTTCACGACGTCGTCCAGGTGGTGCCGACGGCCGACGGCGGCGCGCTGCTCTTGACCACGGCCGAAGTGCTTCGCCTGCAGCCGGACGGAACGGTCATCTATGTGACGGATTCGCCGGAGATCA